>JAJZFO010000230.1 GCA_021805305.1 Actinomycetes bacterium
CGCCGAAACCCTCGCCGATCGCCCAGACCATGACGGCCCAGACCACCGACGCCCCGAGCGCCACGCGAGAGAAGCGTCGCACGAGCAGACCCAGACCGAGCAGGAACTGCGTGAGGACGAAACCGGCGTTGGCGAGCGCCGGGTGCCACGACACCAGATCGAGGGCGAGGTGCAGGGGCGCCGCCACCGGACTCGTCAGGCCGTGACTGGCGGGAATCAGTGTCGCGGTGGCGAAGCGCGAGGTGAACATCGAGGGCTGGCACTGCAGCGCGCCGTCGAGGAGCCACAGGACGGCCAGGCTGATCTGCAGTTGGCGGCGCGTCACGGGCATCTGACCCCTCCACGAGCTCAATGCCGGGTCTCGACCACCGTCACCCTGTGGTGACGGTGGTCGAGACCCGGCTCATGGTCCCGGTACTAGTTGACCGAGAAGTACAGGAACAAGTTGGTGGGGATGATGGGGGTGGTGAGCTTCTTGGCGACCTGCTGGTTCAAGAAGGCGAACGACCGGTGCGCGTTGATCGCGTTCCATTCGCCCATGCTCGTCACGCCGACGACCTTGACGTCCCACCACTCGGCCTTACCGCCATTGGCGGTGGTGATGAAGTGCTCGTGACCGGGGGTCGCGAAGTTCTTCAACGCGCCCGTGAGCTGGGCCGCCGTGAGCTGGGGGTAGAGACCCTTGAGGGCGGGCTCGAGTCGGCTCAGGTCGATGGTCCCGGGGTGGTCGACGCAGGCGATCGCACTGGGGCATTCCATCGACATCGTGGGCACCGTGAAACCAAGGGGCACCGTGATGTAGAGCGGGTCGTAGTTCATCGACGGCGACACCTTGAAGTTCGCTCCGGCCTCACAGCCCGTCGTCGCTGCCGAGGGCACGCGACGGTCGCAGAAGAAGCCCTTGGAGTAGGTGAAACTCACCGTGTGGCCGTTGAAGAACGACTGGGTCATCCCGAACTCGTTGATGCCCACACCGCGCTGGGCGGCGTTGCTTTGCGTGGGGGCGGACGACGCCCCGGCCGCCACCATGCCGACGCCGCCCGCGGCGACGACGGCGAGGGATGCGACGAGCATCCTCGCTCGATTGGTCGAAATCTTCATTGCAATCTCCTCTTCTTGCCCGACCACGTTGACCGGGACACATCTCTATTCGTCGCGGTGCCCGCTCACGGATGTCGAAGATCTGAGAATCTGTCGACGCCGACGTCGCGATCGCCACGCGCAACGTCCGAACCGCGGACACACCGCGACGCCGCGACGCCGCGACGCGTGAGGGACTAGTCGTGCGCCGTCGATGCGGCGACGAATGCGGCGACTCGTTGGCGATGAGGAGGACCGCCCGACGAGGACGGCGTGCGACGCCGGGTGTCACTGCCACGTCATCGCGACGCGACGACCGCCACTTCTCGATACGCTCAGAACATGGACACCTACCGCCCCTCCCCCGACCGCTACGACGCGATGACGTATCGCCGATGTGGTCGCAGTGGCATCATGCTTCCGGCGATCTCGCTGGGGCTCTGGCACAATTTCGGTGACGACCGACCCCTCGACACCCAGCGCGCCATCCTGCGGCGCGCCTTTGACCGCGGCGTCACGCACTTCGACCTGGCGAACAACTACGGGCCGCCCTACGGCAGCGCCGAATCGAACTTCGGACGCGTTCTACGCGAGGACTTCGCCGCGCGGCGCGACGAACTCATCATCTCCACCAAGGCCGGCTGGGACATGTGGCCCGGTCCCTACGGCGACCTGGGTTCGCGCAAGTACCTCCTGGCGAGCCTCGACCAGAGCCTGCGCCGACTGGGCGTCGACTACGTCGACATCTTCTACCACCATCGCTTCGACCCGAGCACGCCGCTCGAGGAGACGCTGGGCGCCCTCGACAGCGCGGTGCGCCAGGGCAAGGCCCTCTACGTGGGGATCTCCTCGTACTCCGATGAACGCACCCGCGAGGCCGTGCGGATCCTGCGCGCAATGGGCACGCCGCTGCTCATCCACCAGCCGTCGTACTCGATGCTCAATCGCTGGATCGAGAGTCGGCTCCTCGACGTGCTCGACACCGAGGGTGTGGGATGCATCGCCTTCTCCCCGCTCGCCCAGGGCATGCTCACCGGCAAGTACCTCGCCGGGATCCCCGAGGGATCGCGGGCGTCGCGCCACACGTCCTTGAGTGAGGACATGCTCAGCGACACGAACCTTCAACACGTGCGTCACCTCAATGACATCGCCACGCAACGCGGTCAGACGCTCTCGCAGCTGGCGCTGGCCTGGGCGCTTCGTGACCCTCGGGTGACGTCGGTGCTCATCGGCGCCAGTAGCGTGGCCCAACTCGACGAGAACCTCGACGCGCTGCACAACACCACCTTCTCGCCCGAGGAATTGGCGTTGATCGACACCTACGCGGTCGACGGTGGCATCGATCTCTGGCGGGGTCCCTCCACGAGCTAGACGCTGTGGCGACGAAGTCGCGATCGTCGCGATCCTCACCCGCGGGCTACCCGATACGCGGCGCCCGTGATGAAGTCATTCCAACATCACCTCGTCACGATGGCCCGAAGGCGAGTCCCGCCGTTGCACCGCGGGCGATCAATCTCGCGACCCCGTCGATGAACGCGGGGGTGAGGGGAAGATGACCCTGGAGCAATCGGTGGTAGGCGGCACCATAGAGTGCGTCCATGATGACGTCGACGTCGGAGTCGGCGGCGACCTCACCGCGTTCGATGGCTCGCTCGATCATCACGCGGTGGCGCTCGCGGGCCGGACCCATCACGCGCTCGGCCCACCCCTTGGCGAGTTCTGGATCCACTTGGGCTTCGGCCACCAGACCCACCAGTGCGCGGCCCATCGGAGTTCCGACGACCGCCGTCGTCCAGTGCGACAGGGCATCGCGAAGATCGCCTTCGAAGGTGCCGGTGTCGGCCAAGGGCAGTTGGGCCAAGTAGTCGGCGAGGAACGCGTCGAGGGCGAGGGTCCCCTTGGTGCTCCATCGTCGATAGATGGACGCCTTTCCGACTCCGGCGCGCGCGGCCACTTCTTCGATAGTCATGGCCTCGAGTCCGCGCTCGAACAACAGGGCCGCCGCCGCGACGAGGATGGCGTGGTCAACGTCGTCGCTGCGGGGGCGTCCGCGCTTCAGCGATCCTGAGGGCGTCTCGAGGGGCACGTTCTCAACCATAACCTATAAAATACGATACGTAACGTATCGTAATAATTCTAAGGGATGGGAGACATCGTGCATCTACGTGACGACGCCAAGTACAGGATTTCACCGTTCGCGGACAACTGGCGGGCCCTGTCGACGGACTGGCCCTACCCCAGCAGGTTCGAACGTCACCGCCACCGGCGTCTCTGGCGAGGTCGTCTCACCTTTCGTAGCGGTTACTGGATCGTGGCGATGGCCCAGTTGATGACCATGGCCATGTCAGCGGTCCCCACCCCTCTCTACGTGCTGTATCAGCGCCGTGACCACTTCTCCTCGCCCGTGGTCTCGGTGATCTTCGCCGTCTACGCCGCGGGAGTGATCGCCAGCCTCTTCCTGGTCGGGCACGTGTCGGACTGGCTCGGGCGCCGTCGAGTCCTTGTGACCGGGCTGTACCTCAACGTCGCCAGCGCCTTCGTCTTCATCGTCGCCCCCACCCTCACCGGACTGCTCGTGGGCCGCGTCGTGTCAGGTATCTCCGTCGGGATGACCACGGCGACCGCGACGGCGTACTTGGCGGAGTCGCACCAAAGGGCCCGACCTGAGGCATCGCCACGACGCGCGCAGATCGTCGCGATCGCGGTCAACCTAGGGGGCATCGGCGTTGGACCACTGATCGCGGGAGTACTCGCCCAGTTCGCACCCGCGCCACTCGCTCTGCCCTACGTGGTGGTCGGCGTCACGTTGGCTCTCCTCGCGACCCTGGTACTGGCGACACCCGAGACCGTGGCGGTTGCCTCGCCGCGCCCGCGATGGCACCCCCAGCGCGTCGCCGTGCCACGGGAATCCCGAGGTCAATTCGCAGCGGCGGTTCTCGCCGGCCTGGCGGCGTTCGCCGTCTACGGCGTATTCAGCTCGCTGGTCCCGGGGTTCATCGCCCACGCGATGGGTATCACTTCTCACGCCGTCGCGGGCGCCGTGGCCTTCAGCGTGTTCGCGTCGGGCGCACTGGCCCAAGTGGCGCTCTTCGCCCTCACCCCACGAGTGCTGCTGCGCAGCGGCCTTCCCCTCCTGCTCGCGGGCTTGACGTCTCTAGTCGTCGCGATGTGGGTGGCCGCACTGGCCGTCTTCGTGATCGGCACCGTGTTGACGGGCATCGGAGCTGGCCTGATCTTTCGCGGAGCGATGACGAGTGCCAACGAGAGCGCGCGGCCGGAGTTTCGCGCCGAGGTGCTGGCGGGCTTCTTCCTCGGTTCTTACGTTGGACTTTCGGCCCCCGTCGTCACCCTCGGCGTCGCCCAGCGCTACGCGTCGCCACGTACGCTCCTGCTCGTCTTTTCCATCATCGTGGTGGCAGTCACGACATCGGCCGTCTGGTCGCTCGAGGCTCGTGACCCCCGACGAGGCTCCAGGCTCGCGACACGCGATTGTCCCGCGCCCCACGACGTCCCAACGATGGGTCGATAAGGTGACGCGAAAGGGGGCAGACGACTCTCCCTGGCGTCACCTCGCGCCGACCGACGAGGTATCCACCTTCATCATTCCGCCGCTGGATCCGTGTCGGAAGGTGCGCGGTGACGAAGCACCACTGCCCACAGCGCCACGACCACGATGACGCCAGCGACACCGATGAGGAGCGTGGCCGTGAGGGCGCCCTTGGGTAGTTCCAGCGCATAGAACGTGCGCACGAGGCGGATCGGGAAGAGTGCCACGAAGCCCAGCGCCACGACACCCACCAGCAGCGCACGACGCCACGTCATGGGTAGTGCGACGAGCACGAGGACACTCAAACTCAGTAGAAGCGCCACGATCGTGGCGCCGGTGCGCTGCTCGAGCAGGGACAGGTGTCGCGAGCGCGCCAGCGCGTCGGCGGCGAACACCGTGACGGCCACGACGAGTCCTACGGGGATCGTGAAGCGCAGGACCCGTGCCACGAACCCCGGCGTGTAGCGACGTCGATTGGGCGCCAGCGCCAGGAAGAAGGTGGGGACGCCGATGGTCAAGGTGTCGATGATCGTGAGATGGCGCGGCAAGAAGGGATAGGGCCACAGCATGATACTCACCGCGGCCGCGAGTATCGTCGCCCACACCGTCTTGACGATGAAGATCTTGGCAACGCGTTCGATGTTCGCCGTCACCCGACGTCCTTCGGCGACGACCTCAGGCAGCGTCGCGAAGCGTCCGTCGAGCAGCACGATCTGGGCCACCGCACGCGTCGCCGGGGCGCCCGAGCCCACGGCGATGCCGATGTCGGCGAGCTTGAGGGCGAGGGCGTCGTTGACGCCGTCGCCGGTCATGGCCACGGTGTGTCCCCGCGCCTGCATCGCGGCGACCATGGCCTGTTTCTGACGCGGCGTCACGCGACCGAAGACCGATCGCTCCTCGAGGATCCCACCCAGTAAGTCGACGTCCTCGGGCAGGTCACGCGCGTCCACGGGCTCGATCGCGTCGGCGATCCCCACTCGCGCCGCGATGGCCGCGACGGTGAGGGGGTGGTCACCGGAGATCACCTTGGTGGCGACTCCCTGCCGCGCGAAGAACGCCAGCGTCGACGCCGCG
>JAJZFO010000211.1 GCA_021805305.1 Actinomycetes bacterium
CTGGCGTTCTTCGAGAAGACCGCGGGATTGCGCCTCAACCTCAACTACGTGCGCCCCGGCGGCGTGGCGGCCGACCTGCCCGACGGGTGGGAGGACGACATCGAGGTCATCTGCAACACCATCGAGGAGCGCACCTACGAGTACGACCAGCTCCTCACGGGCCAGCCGATCTTCCGTAACCGGCTGATCGGCGTGGGGGCGATCACCGCCGAGGAGGCCCTGGCGCTCTGTCTGACCGGACCACTACTGCGCTCGACGGGGGTGCCGTGGGACCTGCGCCGGTCGATGCCGTACCTGGCCTACGACCAGGTCGACTTCGACGTCATCGTGGGCACCTACGGGGACAACTTCGACCGTTACGCGATCCGCCTCAACGAGATCCGCGAGTCCATCCGCATCATCCGCCAGTGCGTGGAGAAGATGCCGTCGGGCGACTACCGCAGTCAAGACCCCAAGGTCACGCCGCCCCCGCGTGCGCGCATCGGCGAGTCGATGGAGGCGCTGATCCACCACTTCAAGCTCTTCACCGAGGGCTTCCACGTCCCGGCCGGCGAGGTGTACTCGGCCGTCGAATCGCCGCGCGGCGAGATCGGCTGCTACATGGTCTCCGACGGCGGACCCAAGCCCTACCGCATCCACGTGCGCGCGCCGAGTTTCACCAATCTCCAGGCCATGCCCCTGTTGATGCGGGGGGCGTCGGTGTCCGACGCCATCACCATGATCTCGACGGTCGACCCCGTCCTGGGAGAGGTCGACCGATGAGCCATTTCCGAACGGACATCCGTCAACGGGCCGAAGAGTTGGTGGCCCTGTACCCGCGCAAGCGCTCGGCCATGTTGCCGCTGTTGCACCTCGCCCAGGAGCAGGACGGCTACTTGAGCGACGAGGGGATCGCCGAGGTGGCCGCGCTCACGGACACGACGCCGGCGGACGTGCGCGGCACCGCGTCGTTCTACGACATGTTCCATCTCGAGCCGGTGGGCAAGTACGTGGTCGGCGTGTGCACCAATATCGCCTGTCTCCTCGCGGGCGGCGAGGAGTTGCTCGAGCACGCCGCGACGACCCTGGGCTGCGCCGTGGGCGCGACGTCCTCGGACGGGATGTTCACGCTCGAGGAGACCGAGTGCCTCGCGGACTGCAACCAGGCGCCCTGCGTGCAGGTGAACCATCGTTACGTGCGCACCACGACCCCCGCGGCCTTCGACGCGATGGTCACCGACCTGCGCGAAGGTCGACTCGACCACGACGTACCCACCCACGGCACACTGATCCGCGTCAAGCGCCAGGGTGGACTGCGCGTGGCCAAGGACGACCTCGCGGCCGAACGCGCGGCCGCCCTCGCCGCCCGCACCGAGCGCGCCGAGGCCGCCGAGGCCGCCGCCCGCGCCGCGCAGGAGGCCAAGTAATGGCGAGCCTCGACGCCCCGCGCATCGTCTCATCACGTCGCGACCTCGCGGACTCCTACACGCTGGCGCGCTACCTCGAGACGGGTGGCTACAGTGCGCTGCGCAAGGCTCTCTCGATGTTCCCCGAGGACGTGGCCGCCCAGGTGGACAAGGCGTCGCTACTGGGTCGCGGCGGCGCGGGATTCCCGGCCGGGCGCAAGTGGTCGATGTTGCGACGTTCGCCGATCTCGTACCTGGTGGTCAACGGCGACGAGTCCGAGCCCGCGACGTTCAAGGACCACTACCTGGTCGAACGTGACCCGCACCAACTGGTGGAGGGCGTGATCATCGCCGCCTACGCGCTGCAGGTCACCCAGGCGTTCATCTATCTGCGCGGTGAGTTCGCCCTCGGGCTCGAACGCGTGCAGCAGGCGCTCAACGACGCCTACTCCCACGGCGCGCTGGGAAACAAGATCTTCGGCTCGGACTTCTCCCTCGACGTCGTGGTGCACCCCGGAGCGGGCGCGTACATCTGCGGTGAGGAGACCTCGCTCCTCGAGGCGCTCGAGGGCAAGCGGGGATTCCCGCGCATCAAGCCGCCCTTCTTCCCGGCGGTCACGGGCCTCTACGGCGAGCCGACGGTGGTGAACAACGTCGAGACGATGTCGAACCTCCCGTGGATCATCAACAACGGTGGCGAGGCGTTCGCGGCCCTGGGGGCGGGCCGTTCCACCGGCACGCGACTCTTCGCGCTCGCGGGCAACGTGAGGAACCCCGGCGTCTACGAGCTCGAGATGGTCAAGAACACCTTCCGTGACATCATCTTCGACCCCGCCCTCGGCGGGGGGCTCGCCGAGGGGCGCACTCTCAAGGCCTTCATCCCTGGAGGGGTGTCGGCGCCGTGGTTCGGCCCCGACCTCCTCGACACCCCTCTCGGTCAGGACGAGGTCGGGGGCCTGGGCTCGATGCTCGGGTCGGGATCAATCGTGGTCATGGACGACGCGAGCTGCGTGGTACGCGCGACGTGGCGCATCACCAAGTTCTTCTCGCGCGAATCCTGCGGGCAGTGCACGCCGTGTCGCGAGGGTTCGGGCTGGATCGAGCGCGTCATGTACCGTCTCGAACACGGGGGCGGCCGGATGGAGGACCTCGACCTCTTGCTCGACCTGTGCGACAACATCGCCCCGGGGCTGAGTTGGCCGCCCCAGCAGACGACGATCTGCGTGCTGGGCCCTTCCATCCCCTCATCGGTCCACTCCGCG
This sequence comes from Actinomycetes bacterium, assembly GCA_021805305.1. The sequence goes on from JAJZFO010000211.1 coordinate 2,648, forward strand.
CTGAGCATGTTCCGCGACGACTTCGTGGCCCACGTGAACCACGGAGGTTGTCCCCATGACTGACGCGACGCGCACCAACGTCACCATCACGGTCGACGGTCGATCCGTCGAGGCGTCGCCGGGGGAGATGCTCATCACGGCGGCCGAGCGCGCGGGGACCTACATCCCACGCTTCTGCTACCACCCGCGCATGGAGCCGGTCGGGGTCTGTCGGATGTGCCTGGTCGAGGTCGACGGGCCGCGCGGCGCGACGCTACAGCCCGCTTGTTACCTCAAGGTCGCCGACGGAATGAACGTGACGACCGACTCGGACAAGGTGAAGAAGGCCCAGGACGGCGTGTTGGAGTTTCTGCTCGCCAACCACCCCCTCGACTGCCCGGTCTGTGACAAGGGGGGCGAGTGCCCCCTACAGGATCAGACCCTGGCGCACGGTTCGGGGGAGACCCGCTTCATCGAGGAGAAGCGCCACTTCGTCAAGCCCGTGGAGATCGGGGAGCTGGTCCTGCTCGACCGCGAACGTTGCATCCAGTGCTCGCGCTGCACCCGGTTCGCGAGCGAGGTGGCGGGCGAGGCCCAGATCGCCTTCGCGGGACGCGGGGACCTCATCGAGGTCGCACCCTCACCGACCCAGCCCTTCGACTCGTTCTTCTCGGGCAACACGGTGCAGATCTGCCCGGTGGGTGCACTCACCGCCAAGCCCTATCGCTTCAGCGCGCGCCCCTGGGACCTCGAGCAGGTCGAGAGCACCTGCACGACCTGTGCCGTCGGGTGCCGCGTCGCAGTGCAGTCCTCGGGCAACCGCCTGACACGGGTCCTCGGCGTCGACAGCGAACCGGTGAACCACGGATGGCTCTGCGACAAGGGCCGTTTCACCCTGGACGCCGTCGACGGCCACGAGGGGGCCGACGACTTCCTGTCGGCGCGGACGCGTATCACCCAGCCTCTGGTGCGTCGCGGTGGCGTGTTGACGCCCGTGTCGTGGGGCGAGGCGCTCGATGAGGCCGCCCGCCTCCTGCGCGAAGCGGGCGACGCGCACGCCGTCGGGGCGATCGGCGGCGCGAGTTTGACCAATGAGGGCGCGTTCGCGTGGGAGAGGTTCTTGCGCGGGGTGGTCGGGACGCAGAACATCGACGCGCAGTTCGGTGACGGGCTGGACCCGGTCCTGCTGCAGACGCTGCCCCTGGCCACGATCGACGAGGCCGTGGCCGCGCCGGTGGTGCTGACGTTGAGTGGCGACCTACGCGAGGAGCTGCCCGTTCTCTTCTTGCGCCTGCGAGAGGCGATCGCGCATCGTCATCACGCGCTGATCGAGATCGCGAGTGGCCCGAGTGCGATGCGCCCCCTCGCGCGCCACGTGCTGAGCGCGCGTCCCGGGGAATCGCCCACCATCGCGCGGGCCCTCGTCTCAGGCATACTGCCCGTGGGCACCCTGCTCAGCGAAGGCGACCTGGCGGACGCGCGCGCGTTGATCGGTGACGGCACCGGCGTGGTGGTCGTGGTCGGGCGCGCCAACCTCGCCGAGGACCAGCGCATCGTCGATGAGGCGATCTCCCTCCTCGCTGAGGGTCTGCCCGCAGCGAGGTTCCTCGTGGCGCTGCGTCGCTCGAACGTGCGCGGAGCGCTCGACATGGGCCTGAGCCCGCGTCTTCGTCCGGGCCGGGGATTCGACGCGGCGGCGAACGGCCGCGACACGCTGGCCCAGCTCGACGCGATGGCCAGTGGCGCCCAACGGGCCACCGTCATCCTGGGCGGGTGTCTGCTGGGCAACCTGGTGGAGCAGGAGCTCGCCACGGCGGCGCTGACGACTTCGCGGGTGATCGCGGTCACCGGGCACGGAGGGGCCACCCTCGCTCACGCCGACGTCGTCCTTCCCGCGAGCGTCCAACACGAGCGCGCTGGCACGGTCACCAATCTCGAGGGCCGCGTCACCGCCGTCGCACCCAAGATCAGCGCGCCGGGCTCGGCGTGGCCCGACGTGGCGATCGCGGCCGAATTGGCGCTCGCCTGGGGCGAGGACCTTGGTCTGACGTCGGTCGAGCAGTGCGCCCAGGTCATCGAGGAGACCACCGGCTACGCGGCCCTCTCGGTCCTCCAGGACCAGTCCTTCGACGGGGTGGTGATGGGTCGCGAGGTGACGCCCGTCGCGCGACGCGCCATGGACCCGATGGCCTTCCCCGGTATCCGTTCGACCAAGACCGTGGGACTCGGCGAGTCCACGGGCACGACAGCGTTGCTCGACGCCGCGACCGCGGCGACGACGTCAGGGGCGACGCGAAGCGACGTGCGCGTCGAGAAGGTGGACGTGCCCCTGGCCGACGCCTACGCGCTGCGCTTGGTGCTCGCGCGCCGTCTCTACGACCGCGGCATCGCGATGCAGGGGTCGCCGGCGCTCGCTCCCCTCATCGGGGTCACGACGCTACTCGTGCACCCGCGCGACCTCGACCACCTGGGCCTGTCGAGCGGCGCGCGGGTCAAGGTGCGCGCACCCGGCGGGGACTTCGAGATTGGCGTCGTCACCGACGAAACCGTAGTGCGCGGCACGTGCGTGGCCGCGCTGGGCACCCTCGACGACGAGGGCGTCAACGTCGTGGCGCGCATGATCGACCCCGCGAGCGCGGTCACCCAACTGCGACTGGAGACGCCGTGATCCTCGCCGCGGGCGATCCGCTCTTCAACGACGGCCTGCACGTCACCCTGGCGATCCTGATCATCGTGCTGGTGAAGGTACTCGTCGGCTTCGCGGTCATCATGGGCGCGGTGACGCTCATGATCTGGTTCGAGCGCAAGGCCATCTCGGACATGCAGAGCCGCATCGGACCCCAGCGTTGGGGACCCTTCGGACTGCTGCAGACCCTCGCCGACGGCATCAAGCTCTTCGCCAAGGAGGACCTCCTTCCGGCCGAGGCGGACCGCTTCGTCTTCAAGCTGGCGCCGTATCTGGTGCTGGTGCCCGCGCTGATCACGTT
>JAJZFO010000237.1 GCA_021805305.1 Actinomycetes bacterium
ATCCTCTCGCTCATGGTCGTGCCCTACATCGCCAAGTCGACCGAGTCCTCGCTCCGTCAGGTGCCCACCAGCTACCGTGAGGGCGCCGAGGCGCTGGGGATGTCGAGTGGCTACGCGTTGCGTCGCGTGGTGCTGCGCTCGGCCCTGCCGGGAATCGTCACCGGACTGCTGATCGCGCTCTCGGTGGCCGGGGGTGAGACGGCGCCCCTGCTCTACACCGCCGGGGCCACGAACAACCTGCCCACCTTCTCTTTGTTGCACCAGCCCGTCGCGTACCTCACCTACTACGTCTGGACCGACTACAACCAGCCGAGCGACGTCGCGCACTACGTCTCCTACGACGCGGCGTAGATCCTGGTGGTCCTGGTGCTGACGATGTTGGTCGTGGCGAGGCTCATCGTCGCGCGCACCCAGCGCCACTCCGAATCGGCTCGCTGACCCCTCGCGTCGAACCGCGGCGTCACGCCGTGTGGCCTGGCCGGTGATCGCCGCATGGTTCTCTCACCCGGGGTTCTCTCACCCGGGGTTCTCTCACCCGGGGTTCTCTCATCCGGTGTCGCTTCACCCGGTGTCGCCTCACCACGAGTGACAACCGGGGTCGCCTCACCACGAGTGACAACCGTGATCGGCGTGTCGTCGACGCGACGTCGCGCGACTCAGTCGGCGCGCAGGGCCTCGGCCGGACCGACGGCGTCGGAGTTAGCCGGATCACGCTGACCGCGACGCCGGCTCACGCGCGGGAGGAGTGACCTCGGCCAGAACTCCACCGCGGCGGTCAAGAGCACCAGCAGCATCGACACCATGGTGGCGTTCTGTGCGACGTAGGCCAGGTAGAGGTGGAAATGATCGAGCAGGATCTGCACGACGCCGACCAGTTTCCAGTGCGGCCAGGGCACCATGTTGATCGCCACCGCCAGATACGCCACGCGGGCGGTCCAACTGCGCCAGCCGATCTCGAGGGGCAACAGCAGCAACAGTGGGATGAAGGAGAAGTAGTGGTTCCATGCGATGGGTGAGCAGATGGTGGAGATGATCAGCCCCACCATCACCGCGGTGAACTCGCGTCCGCGCAGCCACGCGCCGTAGGAGGCGATGACGCCGATCACCACGAAGACCCCGGCGATGGCCAGGGACTCACGCGGTGAGAGGTGGCCCAAGAAGTAGGGCGGCCGCAGGAAGACGTCGACGATGCTCGAGCTCGCCTCGGCCGTGGAGTACGTCGCGAAGTGGGTGAGCTCCTGGCTGCCCACGATCTGCTGGTGGAAGAACGTCGTGGCGCTGTGGAAGTAGAACGCCGTGGCGACCCCCGTGGTCACGGCGACGGTCGCCAGGGCCGTAAGGGCCGGGCGGTACTGGCGACGGATGAGCCAGATGACGATGAAGATCCCCGGATAGATCTTGAGGGCGGTCGCCAGGCCCACCCAGATCCCCTGGGCGGGGGCGCGCATCACCAGGAAGTCGGCCACGATCGCGAGGGTCAGCATCGTGCCGATCTGTCCCCAGAAGATGTTGTCGTAGACCGAGGACAGCGCGATCGGCGCGAGCAGGCTGGCCCCGACGGCGATCACCAGGGCGTTGGGGACCGCCAGGCGCGTCAGGTAGCGCAGTGCGATGTAGAGCGAGGCGCACAGGGCGCCCAGCACGCCGATCGTCCACAGGGGCGCGAGCAACCCCGAGGGAACCAGGACCAGGGGACTGAGCAACAAGATGCCGCCGGGCGGGTAGGTGAAGGCCTCGATGGAGAAGTCGGTGTAGATGTTGCCGGTGGTCTTGAGGGAGGCGAAGTTGCTCGCCCGTCCCAGGAGGTCGGCGAAACCCCCGTCCTGGTGGCGGATCAAGAAGTAGTAGACGGCGGCCTGGAGGATGATGACCGTGGCCGCCGCGGCGAAGGACCACGCGACCAGTTGGGCGGTCGGCGTCGCGCGCGGCGACGGTTCGGGCACGTCGAGCGCGGGGCGTTCGGTCGCGGACGTACTCACGGGCGAGGCTCCGGCGATTCTCCGAGCGGCGCCCCAGGGGAGAAAGCCATGAGGAAACCATACCGGCTCGGCTCCGAAGGTCGGGGGTTGCGGCGACGCCGCGCGCGGACGGGCCGTCGCGGGTGCGGCGCATCGGAGCTACCCGTGGGTCGCACGCCGCCGTGGCGTCTCGCGGTCGCCCTCTTGGCGGTCATGACCCCGCGGGGACGATCGAGGCCAGGTTCGAGACGGACGGCTCGAAGAGTCCCGCGGGACCTCGTCCGAAGAGCCGCAGGATGTTGTTGGTGATGGTCACCAGCGCGGGCGCGGCGCACGTGGGATCGGTGGCGCGGGTGCATCGGTTCAGGTCGCCGATCCAGACGTTGTTGCCGGTGTCGATGGTGCCGGCGTGCGAGACCGGATTGGTGAAGTAGACCATGTCGGAGTAGCTCACGCCGCCCCAGACGTTCCCGCTGGCCGTGCCCTCGTTGACGGGTACCGGCGAGTGCGCGAGCACGTCGAGGTTCGCCGGTTCCGAGGACGAGGCGATCACGTGGTCGAAGTCCGAGGCGATCACGTTCTCGAGCGAGGCGCCGTTGGTGAGGCCCGTGTTCTGATACACCCAGGATTTGGCGTCGGACACGACCATGGGGACAAAGACGTTGGGCGCCAGGTAGCCGCTGTACTGCACGCCGATCTGGGGTAATGGCGACCAGCTGGCCGGCGGGGACTCCCACGTGTTGCCGGTCACCTGCGCGCCGGGGGCCTTGCCGTAGAGGGGGTCCTCGTAGGAGTTGCGGTAGTCGACCACCTGACGGTTGAGGCCGAGGATCGACGGTTCGAGTCGCACGTGACGCACCATCGCGGCCGCCCCGAAGAAGACGACGTTGAGCCCCTTGGCCTGCGCGTCCTGCAGCGCGGTGCGCTCCTCGTAGGTCCAGGACTCGTCGTGGTCGAGCGAGAGCAGGACCTTGTGGTGCGCGAGGACGTCGGGGTACGTCGCCAGCGTGATGTCGGTGATGTAACTGACGTCGAGGCCCTCCTTCTCCATGAGCGCCACCAGGGGGTATTCGTTGGTGAGGAAGTCCGAGGAACCGAAACCGGTGTCGTAGGGGCGGTCGAAGGAGACGACGCGCGCGCGGTTGCACACCGGGTAGGACGAACTGTCGATGATGCACGGTCCGGTGCCGGCGTAGAAGGAGAAGCCGCCGTAGGTGTTCCAGCCCTGTTCGATGATCGAGCGGTTCACCACCAGGTACGTCGACGTGCTCGTCGGATCCCACACGGTCAGGGGGATGTAGCTCATGGCGTGGGGGCCGGCGACGAGCTTGAGCAGGTAGTCGCCCGGCACGAACTTCTGCGAGACCAGCATCACCGCCGAGATCTTCCAGTTGTAGCAGGTCACCATGTTCATGGTGGTGTCCACGGGACACGAGGGCTGGCTGATGCCGTGCTGGCGCTGGGAGGTCCAGATCAGGCGGGCTCCCTTGCCCTGGTACCAGCCCATGCGAAAGGCCTGGACGTAGTAGCTGGGCAACGCCGTGTTCACGTAGAGGTCGACGTTCTGGCCGATCTGGGCGTTGGTCGCGTTGGCGTAGCCCTGGATGGCCGTGGGGGAATCGCTGGCCGGGATCTGCCAGGTCGTGGTGCCCGGCAGTGCGTTCTCGTTGATGATGGCCCGCGAGATGATGCCGTTGGTGCCCACGCTGGTGGCCGGCAGCGTTGTGGTGGTCACCGAGCCACTACTCACCGGGGCTGACCACATCTTCACGTTCACCAGTGCCGCCACGATCAAGATGACGTAGGCACTGATCAGAAGGTAGGAGACCCGACTGATGCCCCGAGAGTTGCGACGTGTCACGTGACCTTTCTCGTCCGCGGCGTCATCGCGGCCCCCGAAGATTCTACGTGGGTCGCCCGTGGCGCGTCGGGGCTACTCGTCGATGGTGAAGGGCTGGTGCACCGCGCCGAGCGTGATGCCGGCCGAGTGCAGGTCGGGGCGCTCGCCGCGGGCGTGTTGGGCGCGCAGGGCCGCGCGCTCCCAGCGCTGCTCCACCTTGCCGTATCGCCAGTAGAGCAGCGCGAAGGCCCACACGCCCACGAAGATACCCACGATGGCGAAGCCCGCGGAATTGATGTTGAAGTGCGCCGCGTAGTTCCAGAGCCCACCGTGCAGGTTGAGCTGCGTGGTGAGGACCTGGGCGAGTTCGAGGGTGCCGATGTAGAGCGCGACGAACACGCTCAGACCCGTGATGGCGATGTTGTAGTACACCTTGCGCACCGGTTTGGAGAAGGCCCAGCCGTAGGCGAAGTTCATGAAGGAACCGTCGATGGTGTCGAGCAGGCTCATGCCGGCGGCGAAGAGGATCGGCAGGCTCAACAGGGCCCAGATGGGCAGCCCGGCGGCGACGCTGGTGCCCGCGAGCACGAGGAAGGCGACCTCGGTGGCCGTGTCGAAGCCCAGACCGAAGAGCAGACCGACCGGGTACATCTTCCAGGGCGCGTCCACGCTGCGCGCGAAGCGCCCGAAGAAGCGCATCATGAAGCCGCGCGCGTCCAGGTGCTTCTCGAGTTCGGCGTCGTTGAAGGTGCCCTGGCGCATCTGGATGAACAGCCGCACGATGCCCACCAGGATGATGAGGTTCAAGATCGCGATGAGGTACAAGAAACCACCCGAGACCAGGGTGCCGATGAGCCCGCCGTAGTGGTGCAGTCCGGAGCTCGAGTTGCGCACCTGGCTGCCGAGGGTGCGAACACCCAGCCCCAGGACGAGGGTCAGGCCAAAGACGATGGACGAATGGCCCAGCGAGAAGAAGAACCCCGTCGACATCGGCCGCTTGCCCTCGGCCATGAACTTGCGCGTCGTGTTGTCGATGGCGGCGATGTGGTCCGCGTCGAAGGCGTGACGCATCCCCAGGGTGTAGGCGAGGATCCCCGTCCCCACGCCGAGCATCTTGCCCGAACCCAGGTTGAAGTGCCGGCTCGAGGCGTAGATGAGCAGGCCCCACCCGAGGACGTGTAGGAACACGATGAAGCCGAACATGGCGCTCAGGCGCTTCCATTCGTTCGCCGAGAAGGTGGCCCTGACTCGTTCGCGTCGAGTGATGCTGGTGGGTGCGAGGGTGGCCACGTCGCCACCTTAGTAGGAGCATTTCTCAATAAGACAGTGAATTCTTGGTGACGCCGAGCCGTGACGTCCTTCGATCGGCGACGTCGCGCGCGTCGTTCGCCGACGCGTCCGTTCTGACGCGCTCAGCTCTCCTTGAGCAAGGTGAGTCGTCGGGTGAACTCCTCCTCGGAGACCTCGCCGCGAGCGAAACGTTCCTTCAAGAGCTCGATTGCGGGGCTGGCCGTCGGGGTCGCTCGCGTCTCGGGTCCCACGACCGCGCCGTGGCTCAGGGCGTGCTCGTGCAGGTGGTGGGGGCCGTGTCGCCAATTGCGCACCACCGCGAGCACCACGAGCGCGAGGGCCGCCCAGAAGACGATCATCACCAAGAAGCCAAAGAGTCCGGGGCCGTGACCCGCGAATCCGTCGAAGAAACCTCCGTGTCGATATCCCATGGGCATCGCGACTCCTCTCGTCTCTTCGCGCATCGTATCCCCGGTGCGCGAAGAGGAGCTTCAACTTCTCTTAAGACTTTGCTCGCCCC
>JAJZFO010000170.1 GCA_021805305.1 Actinomycetes bacterium
AGGACCCGCCCGGTCGCAGCCACTCGAGCGCCTCGTCCACGATGACGCTCAGGTCCTCGAAGCCCACGACGCCGCTCGCGTCGGGCGACACCAGGGCGCCGCGGGGTTCGTGTCCGAGCACCGGATCCAGGTCCGCCATCTCGGAGTCGCCCACGTAGGGCGGATTCGCCACGATCAGGTCCACCCGCGCGCGCAACGAGTGGTCGAGGGCGTCGAACCACGAGGACGCCACGAACGAGACCGCCGTCAGCGCGTGCTTGCGCGCGTTGGCGCGCGCCACGTCGAGGGCGTCGGTCGACTCGTCCACCGCGATCAGGGCTCCCCCCACCCCTCGTGAGCGCAGTTCGTCGAGTATCGCCAGTCCGAGCGCGCCCGAGCCGCACCCCAGGTCGAGGATGAGCGGGGCGCGGTCCGCACCGGTCAACTCGCCGAGGGCGACGTCCACCATCTCCTCGGTCTCGGGGCGCGGGATCAGGACGCGAGGGTCGACGTCGAGGTCGAGCGAGCGGAAGGGCCAGTGGCCGATGACGTACTGCAGTGGCTCGCCCGCCAGGCGCCGGCGCGCCGCGGCGAGCAGTGACGGCTGATCCGCGTCGCGGCGCGTCGCGAACTCTTCGACCAGCCACCGGGCCTCGTGTCGTTCGACGCCGAGGGCCACGAGGTCGGCGACCCCCATCGTCTCAGCGTCCGTCACTCTCGGCCAGTTGACGTGCGCGCTGGTCCGCCAGCAGGGCGTCGATGAAGGGATCAAGGTCGCCAGCCAGGACCGCGTCGAGCGTGTAGGACGTCATGGAGATGCGATGGTCGGTGACGCGGTTCTCCTTGAAGTTGTAGGTGCGGATCTTCTCGCTGCGACCGCCGCCGCCGAGCTGGGAGCGTTTGAGATCACCGAGCTCGTTGGCCTGGGCGTCCTGGGCCGCCTTGAGCAGGCGCGAGCGCAGGACGATGAGCGCCTTCGCCCGGTTCTGGATCTGGCTCTTCTCGTCCTGCATCGACACCACGATGCCCGTGGGGAGATGGGTGATCCGCACGGCGGAGTCCGTGGTGTTGACGCTCTGGCCCCCGGGGCCCGAGGAGCGGTAGACGTCGATCTTGAGTTCGTTGGGGTCCAGCGCCACGTCCACCTCCTCCGCCTCGGGCAGGACCGACACGGTGGCCGAGGACGTGTGCACGCGACCCTTGGCCTCGGTGACGGGCACTCGCTGGACACGGTGGACCCCAGCCTCGTGCGACAGACGCGTCCAGGCGTCGTCACCCTTGACCAAGTAGGTGGCCTCATCGAGTCCGCCGTGATCGGATTCACGCTCCTCGACGACCTCGAGCTTCCAGCCCCGTAACGACGCGTAGCGCCGATACATCTCGGCCAGGTCCCCGGCGAAGAGATTGGCCTCCTCGCCGCCCTCGGCCCCACGGATCTCCAGGATCACGTTGCGTCCCTCGTTGGGGTCGCGAGGTAGCAGAAGGGTCTCGAGGTTCTCCTCCAGGGCGGGCAGGCGCTCCTCGGCCGCGACGACCTCGTCGCGCCAGAGTTCGCGGTCGTCGCCACTGGTCTCGTTGAACATCTCGCGCGCCGTGGCGAGGTCGTCGCGGGCGGACTTGAGTTGGTTCCACGCGGCGTTGATCTCCGCCAACTCCTTGAATCGGCGCGACAGGTCGCGAAGACGCGCCAGGTCCGACGCGACGTCGGGTTGGGCGAGGGCGGCCTCGACGGAGCGAAGCTCCTCTTCGAGACTGGAGAGGGTGTCGTCGAGCGAGCGCACGAAAGGTGGCGGCTCGCCGGCCTACGCCTTGGGAGCGCGCGCCTTGTTGGTCTTCTGGGCGTAACGACGCTGGAAGCGCTCGACGCGGCCACCGGTGTCGACCAGCTTCTGCTTACCGGTGAAGAAGGGGTGGCACTCGTTGCACAGTTCCACCTTGATCTCGGCCTTGGTCGACTTGGTCGTGAAGGTGTTACCACACGAGCAGGTGACCTGCGCGTCGATGTACTGAGGGTGAATATCGGTCTTCATGGGTGCTCCTTGGTGCGGATGAAGAGTTTACAGGAAAATCAGCTGGTCGGTGCGGGGCCCCGGGCGATCTCGGACAGGAACTCCTCGTTCGATCGCGTGGTCTTGATCTTGTCGATCAGGAGTTCGAGCCCCGCGGCCTCGCGGCCCTCCGACGCCAGCCCGTTGAGGACCCGGCGGAGTCTCCAGACCTGGGGCAACACGTCGCGATCGAAGAGCAACTCCTCGTGGCGGGTGGAGGAGCCGTTGACGTCGATGGCCGGGAAGAGTCGGCGTTCGGCCAGTCGACGATCCAGTTTGAGCTCCATGTTGCCGGTCCCCTTGAACTCCTCGAAGATGACTTCGTCCATCTTGGAGCCCGTCTCGACCAGCGCCGATGCGAGGATCGTCAGGGAGCCGCCCTCCTCGATGTTGCGCGCGGAGCCGAAGAACTTCTTGGGGGGGTAGAGCGCGCCCGAGTCCACGCCGCCCGACATGATGCGACCGGTGGCGGGAGCGGCCAGGTTGTAGGCCCGCGCCAGACGCGTGATGCCGTCGAGGATGATCACCACGTCACGACCCTGCTCGACGAGGCGCTTGGCGCGCTCGATGCAGAGCTCGGCCACGTGGGTGTGCTCCTCCGCCGGGCGGTCGAACGTCGAGGCGACGACCTCGCCGTTGACGCTGCGGCGCATGTCGGTGACCTCCTCGGGACGCTCGTCGACCAGGAGGACCATCAGATGGACTTCGGGGTTGTTCGCCTCGATCGACTGCGCGATCTGCTTCATGATCGTCGTCTTGCCGGCCTTGGGCGGCGAGACGATGAGCCCGCGCTGCCCCTTGCCGATGGGCGCGAGCAGGTCCACGATGCGCGGGGTGAGTTCGGACTTGCCCTCGTTGCTCGCCAGGCGCAGTTTCTCGTCGGGGAAGAGCGGCGTCAGGTCCTCGAAGCGCGGGCGCAGCTTGGCGACCTCGGGATCGTATCCGGCCACGGTGTCGACGCGCAGCAACGCCGGGTACTTCTCGTTGGAGGCGGCCGGCCGGTAGCCGCCCGTGATGGCGTCACCCTTTCTCAAGTGGTAGCGACGCACCATGTTGATGGACACGTACACGTCGTTGGGCGACGAGTGGAATCCCTTGGTCCGCAGGAAGCCGTAGCCGTCGTCGCGCAGGTCGAGCAGACCGTCGACCTCGACGAGATCGCCGTTGTAGGGCTGGTCGGCGTTGGGCATGGCCTCGGAGAACCGATCACGACCGTTGCCGCCCGCGTTGCGATTGCGTCGATTGCGTCGGCTGTTGCGGCCGCCGGGCTCGTTGGTGAAGTCCCGGGGCTGACGCTCGCGGGGCTGGGAACCCTGTCGGGGGGCGGCCACGTCGGGGGTCGAATCGGCCACGCTCGCGGTCGCGGGCGCCACGACGGGGGCGGCCACGGATGCGCTCTCCGCGCTCGCGCCACGGGGCGCCCGGCTCGAGCGGCCCGCGTGGGCCCCCGCGTCGGCGTCACCGTGCGCTCCGTTGGCGCGCGCGACGTCGGGGGTCGGCGCCGCGGCGGCGTCGGCGCTGAACTCGTTCACCAGCGCGTCGAAGTCCTCAGGCGTCGCCACCGTCCGCCGCGAGCGAACCGCTCTCGTCGGACGTGCGAGGTCGGCGTCGGCGGGGCCGGCCGCGGCACCCATGATGGTCTCGATCAGCGTCGCCTTAGAGGCACGCGCCGAGACCTCGGCGCCCGTGAGCTTGACGATCGCCTGAAGGTCCTCGCGCGACTTTGATTCGAGGTCCGAGCGTTCTGGGGAGTTGGACTTCACAGCCATGAATAAATCCTCTCTCTCCGCGCACACGCCAAAATCCGTGGGGTGGAGAAAAAAACGGGAAACGCCGTAGTTGGAAGAGTTCCGCACGTCGGCGAACGGCCAGACGTGAACGACAAGGCCAAGTGTAGCGGATGCCCGCCCTCGTGCAAGCGACTACGAGAGTTCGCCCAGCAGCGCCTCCAACGTCGCGTCGACCACGGTGGGCATGGCGCTGGTCGACACCGCGGTGTCGGGGTCCTTGAGACCGTTGCCGGTGAGGACGCACACCACCGTCGACCCCGGGGGGACACCGAACTTCATGATGCCCGCGACCGAGGCCGCCGACGCCGGTTCGCAGAAGATCGACTCGTGACGCGCCACGAAGCGGTAGGCCTCGAGTATCTCGTCGTCGCTCACCGCGCGGATGTCTCCCAGGGACTCGTGGATCACTTCGAGGGCGGGGATCCAACTCGCGGGATTGCCGATGCGAATCGCGGTGGCGATGGTCTCGGGGTTCGCGACGGGGTGTCCTAGGACGATGGGTGCCGCACCCGCCGCCTGGAAACCCCACATCTTGGGGAGCCGCTTGGCCAGACCGGCGGTGTGGTACTCGATGAACCCGCGCCAGTACGCGGTGATGTTGCCCGCGTTCCCCACGGGGATCGCCAGGACGTCGGGCGCCTCACCCAGGACGTCGACGATCTCGTAGGCGCCGGTCTTCTGGCCCTCGATGCGGTCGGGGTTGATCGAGTTGACGATGGTGATCGGCAGGTGCTTGGTCAGTTCGCGCGCCAGGTCCAGGGCCTGGTCGAAGTTCCCGCGGATCTGCAGGACCTGGGCCCCGTAGACGATGGCCTGGGCCAACTTTCCCATGGCGATCTTGCCCTCGGGGACGAGGACCACACAGTCCATCCCCGCCTTCGCGGCGTACGCCGCGGCCGCCGCGGACGTGTTGCCGGTCGAGCCGCAGATCACCGTCCGCGCGCCCTGCGCCTTGGCCTTGGTGATGGCCATGGTCATGCCGCGGTCCTTGAACGAGCCCGAGGGGTTGAGGCCCTCGAACTTCAACCACACGTTGGCCCCGACGCGCTCGGAGAGTCGCTCGGCGAAGATCAACGGGGTGTTGCCCTCCTGGAGGGTGATGATCTCGTCAACGCCCTCGAGATCGAGCCACTGCCCGTACTCCTTCAGCAAACCATTCCAACCGGTCACGCGACACCTCCGTCAATTACGCGAATGGATGCGCCGATGGAATCCACCGACGCCAACTGGGCGAGGTCCTCGATCGTCGAGGCGACATCGCGGGCCTTGACCTCGTGGGTCAGGAACGAGAGCCGGGCCTCTCGACCGAAACCGGACTGCTCCATGGACTGGATCGAGACCTGGTGGCGGCCGAACACCCCCGCGACCTGCGCCAGGACGCCGGGCTCGTCACGCACGTCGAGACTCAGGTAGAAGACGCTCGAGAGCTCGCCGGCGTCGACGCTCTCCAGTCGGTCGTCGACGCTGAAGGGCACGTCGTGGCGTCCGCTCACGCGATTGCGCGCCGCGTGCAGGACGTCACCGAGTACCGCGGTGGCGCTCGGGGCGCCCCCGGCCCCCTGGCCGAGCCACATGAGCGGACCGCTCTTGTCACCCTCGATGAACACCGCGTTCATCGCTCCGTGCACGGCGGCCAGCGGGTGGTCGACCGGGATGAACGCGGGGTGGGTGCGACGCGACAGGCCGTGCTCGCCCACCCGCTCCACGACGCCGATGAGTTTGATCACGTAC
>JAJZFO010000251.1 GCA_021805305.1 Actinomycetes bacterium
GGTTGCGATAGAGCATCGCCGCGGGCTTCATCACGTCCTCGCCGAGGCTCATCACCCCGAACTCGACGGCGACGCCCCCCGCCGCCTCGATGCCCGCGCGCAGGGCGGGCACCAGGTCGCGCAGGGGCTGGTTGCACGGGTTGAGGTCGCTGAGGGAGTTGGCTAGAGCGATGACCGGTGCGTCACGCGAGGTGCGCGGGTTGCCCCCCATGGCCAGGGCCACGCGCGCGTCCAGGGCCACCTCGCTCTCGCCGTCGAGCCACGCACCCGAGCGCAGCGTCATCGGACGGGCACTCCAATGCCCTTGGCGCCGGACTCGGAGACCGTGATCTCCTCGCCGCTGCGCGCGAGCCATTCGAGCGAGATCGCCGCCCGACGGACCTTCTCGCGCACGTTCTCGACCACGTCGGACATCACCTGGTGTCCCGCCGGGTACACGGCGCGCGCGTTGCGCAGGCCGTACTTGGCGTAGAGCGGCGCCGCCACGAGGACGATCTCACAGAGCTCGTGGCCGCGCACCATCCCGCCCAGGGAGTCGGGGGCCTCCATGTACAGGTCGATCGGCGTGGCGTCGAGCGCGCGGATCTCGGCGATCTCCTCGAGCGTGACGTCAGAAGGGACGTTGATGGTGCTCATGCCGAGTTGGGCGAGCTGGCGAAAGCTGACCGGGTTCGAGGGCGCCAGGACCGCCGAGGACTTAAAGACGAGGTCGCTCGGCAGTTCCCCGCGGTAGATCATGGCCGCGAGCAGTTCAATCAAGCCGGGGTCGGCGATGAGGAATCCACGGATGCCGCACTCCACCGCGCGCAGCACGTCCTCGACCGCGTAGCGCAACTGGTGCAAACCGCGCAGGTGGCCCGACAGGGCGCGACCCTCGAGCGAGCGCACCGAGCCGCCCACGCCGAACTCCTCGCGCGGGCCGATGAAGAGGTTGACCTCGATGCCCCGGTCGGCCCCCATGGCGCTCATCTCGCGCAATTCACTCTCGCTCAGCAGCATCGCCCCGCTGCCCTGGGAAACCCGGTGCACCGTGATGGCGTGCGCGTCGGCCGCGGCGATCACCGCGGCCATGGCGGTGGGATTCTCCACCGAGGGGATCTCCACGCGCAACTGCGCGCCGTCGGGGAACCGCGCGGCGCTGCGCGCCGGCGTCGCGACGTGCAGACCTAGCGAGGCGTCGAGGGCCGCACTGGCCAGCGGCGTCGCCACTCCCTGGACTTCGTTCACGTGTGTCATGTCGCCTTCTCTTCTCTCAGTCGGAGCACGTCGGCACCCGAGGTCTCACTGGTGAGCCGCGGCCAGCGCGGCGTGGACGTGAGGCAGGTCAGCGCGTCGCCGCCCACCACGTAGGTGTCTTCGATCTTGGCCCCACCCGCCAGGCTGGGATTGAACGCCGTGGCGCAGCCCGCCGCGATGGGCTCACGCCACCACGGACTCTGCGAGGACTCCGGGGACAATTCGAACTCGCGCTGCGCGTAACCGATCGGTCCGCCCTGGAAGTGTTCGCGCCACGCCTGGGCCTGGCCGACCTCGCGGTACCCCTGGGCGAGCGCGGTGTAGACGTCACCCCACGTGGCCCCCACCCGCGTCGCGTCGCGCACGCGCTCGCTCACCACCTCGCAACGCTCGAACAGTGACTGGTCGATCTCGTTCTCCACGCTCGCCAGACGCGTCAGGGCCACGTGCAGCCCCAAGGCTCGCGCCACGACGACCACCATGACGCTGCGTCGGGGCACGTCGCCACACATCACGGGATGGCGAAAACGTCGCAGTCGCTCGTCGGCCCCGACGATGAGGCACACCGCATCGGCGCCGAAGGTCTCGAGGTGCCGCGAGACCGACGCGGCGATCTCG
The DNA here is from genome assembly GCA_021805305.1 of Actinomycetes bacterium. Next base: position 1,855 of record JAJZFO010000251.1, read on the forward strand.
CGGTCGTTCATCTCGCCGGGACGCCAGCGGCTGAGCACCCCCTCGACCGCGTCACAGGCCACGCGCGACAGGCCGCTCAACACGTCGATCTCGGCGCTGCACAGTCCCAGACGCGCCCGGGTGAACTCGAAGGTCGCGTCCACGCCCAGGCCCTCGACGTCCGAGGCGCAGTCGGCGCCGGCGACGTCCTCGGCGCGGCGACGGTGCGCGTGCGCCTCGTACCACGGCGCACTGACGCACGAGAAACCCAGTTCCTCGAGGTCGAAGTCGGCGCCGAGTCGTTCGGCCTCGACCGAACTGGCCACCAGCGTCATCTCCCCGTCGCGATAGACCACCCACACGGGATCGATCGCGGCCACGCGGTCGATGGGCGCAGAGATCGCACCGGTGGCCCAGGCGACCGCCGCGCTCGAGGAGAGCACCAGGGCACGACCCGAGAAGCGCTCGGCCACGTCGGCGAGGCGTCCACGCGCGTGCTCCACCCGTCGGCGTCGCACTTCCCCAGTGTTCGGAATCACAGAACTCCGTTCGTCAATCCAAAACGACATCTAAGCAGTGAAATCACTCTGCGTCAAGGACTCCGCCATCTCGTTCGAGAGATTGTTACAATGTTCGTCAATGCCGAACAAAATTTCCACCGAAGACTACCCCGTCAAGAGCGTCGGGCGAGCCCTGGAGATCCTCGAGGCCGTGGCCGACGCTGGCGAGGGCGGCGTGACGCTGACCGAGCTCGCCCACGCGGTCCACATGGCCAAGAGTTCTACCGGCGCCGCCGCACGGACCCTGGCGCACTTTGGTCTGGTGCGCATCGAACAGCCCGGCCCGCGCTACCACCTGGGCTTCGCCCTCCTGCGATTCGGCGACCTGGTCTCCCAGCACACCTCACTCTCCAAGATCGCCCTGCCGCTGTTGCACGAGTTGACCGAACAGACCGGACTCACCGCGCGTCTGGCCACCAATGACGAGGGTTACCCCGTCTTCATCGAGCGCGTCGACGGACGTGGCGCGGTGAGGTTCCACGCCACCCTGGGCCAGCGCGAATCACCCCACGCCACGGGCGCGGGCAAGGTGATCCTGGCCCAACTGGGCAATGACGAGGTCCAACGCGTCTTGTCCGAGGCCGGGCTACCGCGCCACACCGCCTCAACGATCACCAACGCCGAGGAATTCCACCTCGAACTCGACCGCGTTCGTCTGGTCGGCTTCGGGGTCGACAACGAGGAGGAGTCCGAGGGCATCGTCTGCGTGGGCGCGCCGATATTCGATCACCAGCGACACTGCGTGGGCGCCATCTCACTGACCGGCCTCAAGGCCGACATGTCCGACGGCGACGTGGGTCGCCTGGGTGCCCTGGTGCGCGAGTACGCCGAGCGCATCACCCAGATCCTCAGTGGGGGGCGCTCGTGAGGGCGCTCGTGGTGCACGGGCCCCACGACGTGGCCCTCACCGAGCTCGCCACCCCCCACGTCGGTCCCGGCGAGGTCCTGGTGCGCCCGCTGGTCTCGGGACTCTGCGGCACCGACCTCGAGATCATCGCGGGCAGCATCGATGCCGCCTACGTGCACTACCCCGTGGCCCTGGGCCACGAGTGGGTGGGCCGACTGGCCACGGGCGACGATGACGCGCTGGTGGTGGTCGAGGGCATCGTCCCCTGCGGGGTGTGCGACGAATGCCGACGCGGGGCGACCAATCGCTGTCGTACCTACGACGAGATCGGGTTCACGCGCCACGGCGCCCTGGCCGAGTTCATCAGCGTGCCCGCGCCACTGGTCCATCGACTGCACCCCGAGGTCAGCGCGCTCGACGCGGCGCTGGTCGAGCCAATGGCGGTCGTCTGGCGCGCCCTCACCCGCGCCCAGGTCGGCGCGGGTTCGCGGTGCCTGGTGATCGGCGACGGCACGGTGGCGCTGTTGAGCGCGCTGTTGCTCCAGCGCTTCTCCCCGGCCAGTGTGACGATGCTGGGTCTACGACCCGCCCAGGGCGACCTCGCCCGACAGGCGGGCGTGAGCGACTTCGTCACCGACATCGGCGATCGTCGGTTCGACTACGTGATCGAAGCGGCCGGTCAAGGTCCGGCCATCGCGTCGGCGTTGTCGTGCGCGGACCGCGGCGGGGTCATCGTCCTCTTGGGCCTACCCGCCCACGGCACCCGCGTCGACCTGTACCCCGACGACGTGGTCAATAACGACCTGATCATCCAGGGCAGCTTCTCCTACACCCGCCACGCGTGGTCCGAGGTCGTGGGACTGCTCAACGACCGGCTGATCCATCCCGCCTTCCTCGTGACGCACCGCTTCACCCTCAGCCGCTGGCGCGAGGCCCTCGAGACCCTCGCGCACTCACCGACTGACGAGCCCCGCGGCAAGGTCGTGATCTCCCTCGAGGAGGAGTAGTCCGGGGCCGCATTGGTCGCCGACGACGAACGAGGCGCCCGCGGTCCAACACCGACGCCGGCTTCGCCCTCTCCGCTTTCAACACCCCCGAGTGCACCGGCGTGACGAGTGCCAAATGAGAGACTCTAGATGGTGAACTCAACGACCACAAGCAGCCTCGGCCCCGCCCCGCACCCGTCGGGGGCCCCCGAAGGCGGCCGCGACCATCGTTGGTTCGACCGCCACGGATGGTCGACGTTCTTGGTGGTGCTGATCGTCGTCACCGGGATGGCGTTCTCACTGTGGTGGAACCCGCTCGTGCACCATTCGCCGTCGTGGGTCACTCCCGCAGACCTGTGGAACACCTACCGTGCGGCGCAGTACGTCACGTGGGGCGGTGAGGGACAGCTCTACAACAACCCGGCCCCGTTCCAGACGTTCCCCGGAATCGCCATCGCTCTCGCGCCGGTCGCCAAGGTGGCCGCGATGTGGCACCTGACGGAGAGCTTCGCGGTGACGTTGGCCAGACCGTCGACCTGGTGGATCCTCGGTCCGGTCCAATTGGCCCTCGGGGCGACGTTGCTCTACCCCCTGGACCGATGGGCCCGGCTCCTAGGAGTCGCGTCGCGTCGCCGCGTGATCCTCCTGTGCCTCGAAGCCGCGCTGATCTGGCCCTCGGTCGCCTGGTGGGGTCACCCCGAGGACGCGCTGAGCGTCGCCCTGGCACTCCTTGGTCTCCTCGCGGCCCTCGATGGTCGCTGGCTCCACTTCGCGGTTCTCTTCGCACTCGCGGTGCTCATGCAACCGTTGGTTCTGCTCATGCTCCCCGTATGCCTGGCGTACGTCCCTCTGAGGCGCTGGCCAGCGACCCTGGGCATCATCGCCCTACCCAGTGTCGCGTCTCTGCTCGCGCCGCTCATCCAAGAGTGGGGACCCACGACACGACTGCTGCTGCGCCAACCTAACTACTTCGCCAACAACCATCCGACGCCGTGGGCGTCGCTCGCCCCGGTTATCGATCCCGGACACGCCACCACCATCCACACCCTCAAGTACCTCACGTTGCCCGATGGGCACCCTCGCGCGGTTGAGGTGGCGGTGCGGGTGCACACGCTGCCCGTCGTCGCCGCCGGCCCGGGCCGCGTCGTGGCCGTCGTGATCGCGTGCGCGCTGGGGTTGGTCGTGAGCCGCGTGCGACCTTCGTTCGCCCAGATCGTGTGGCTGGCCTCACTCGCCCTGGCGTTGCGCTGCGTGTTCGAACCAGTGATGGTCCCCTACTACTTGCTACCCGGATTG
>JAJZFO010000002.1 GCA_021805305.1 Actinomycetes bacterium
GGACTTGGGGCGGTTCGTCGCCTTCGGCGTGCTCGGCAGCCTCTTCGTCGCCTTCGGCGTCGTCGTCGGCCTACTCGGCCTCCTACGGATGTTCCAGGCGCTCTTCCCGGTACTCGACGGGAGTCTCTCGTGGATTCCCTACGTGATCATCGTGGTCCTGGCCGGGGTCATCGGCGCGGTCGTGGTACAGCGGGTGCTCGCGGGCGCCCCGCGGCGCACCAAGGACGACCAGTGAGCACGAAGGACCCCACCCGACAGCAGCTCGAGGACTCCGTGCGCGCACTCTTGCCACGTCCGAGTGACATTCCCGCGCGCATCCGTGCCGCTCAGTCCTCGACGGCCGGGGCCGGCGTGGCCGGACTCGTCACCGGCTACCTCTGGGGCTGGCTGCGCGGGCGTCGTTCGCGGCGCGCGCGGCGCGCGTAATGTTCGCCCTACTCTGGCGGCGCGCGATCGTGGGGGCGCTTCGCCGCTCGTGGGCGCAGCGTTCGGGCGTCTGGTTGGTCCTCGCGCTCGCCCTAGTGTTGCTACGACGCCTCGACGGTGCAGCGCAGCGCCGACCGCGATCTCGACCCTAGGAGAATGATGACTTCAGCCGCCGAGCTGCGCGCGGGCGAGCGCGTCATGTTGACGGACGCCAAGGATCGCCAGTACCTGATCACCCTGAAGGTGGGCAACGCGTTTCATACGCACACCGGCATCATTCAACACGACGACATCATCGGCGCCCTCGAGGGATCGGTCGTGCGCGGCAGCACCGACCGCGGCTTCTTGGTCCTGCGTCCCACCCTCTCGGACGTCGTCTTGAAGATGCCCCGCGGCGCCCAGGTGATCTACCCCAAGGATTTGGGGACGATCTTGATGCAAGCCGACGTGGGTCCGGGCATGCGCGTGCTCGAAGCCGGGGTGGGGTCCGGCGCGTTATCGATGACGCTGTTGCGCGCCGGGGCGCGCATCACGGCCTACGAGATCCGCGACGATTTCGCGCAACAGGCGCGCAAGAACGTCGTCGACATGTTGGGTGAACAGGTCGACTACGACATTCACATTCGTGACGTGACCCTCGGCATCGACGAGCGCGACCTGGACCGCGTCATCCTCGACATGCCCGAGCCGTGGCTGGTCGTTCCCCACGCGGCGCTCGCCCTGCGTCCGGGCGGAATCTTCTTGGCCTACCTCCCGACCATCAATCAGACCCAACTGGTGCGCGAAGCCCTCAAGGCACACGCCTTCGGCGTCGAAGAGACCGTCGAGATCCTGCGCCGGACCTGGCACATCGATGGGCGTAGCGTGCGACCCGATCACCGAATGGTGGCGCACACGGGGTTCCTGACCTCGGCGCGGCGCCTGGTCAAGGGATAGGCCGGCGTCAGTCGCGTTCGATGAAGATGCACTCGCCCGGGCACTCCTCGGAGGCTTCGACGACGGCGTCTTCCTGGTCGGGGGCCACCGTGGCGAGACCCGCGGAACCACCGGGTGAGGAGAGGGCCACGCCCTCGTGCTTCACGTAGGCGAGTCCGTCGTCGAGCAACGTGAAGACCGAAGGACAGATTTCCTCGCACAGACCGTCGCCGGTGCACAAGTCCTGATCAATCCATACCTTCATCGTGGTGGCCTTTCGTTGCCGTTTGGTCTCCGTTTACTTTAGCGGAAAGCCCACTCGCGACGACTGTGACAAACGCTGCGCGCTCACCTAGGGTTGCCCTATGGAGCATTCGAACCCGTTTGGCCAGTACCGCGACGAGGGCGCCGCGCGGGACGACTTCGACGTGCCGACTTTTAGCGTCGACACCCTCGACCAGGCCCTGCACCGCATCGAGTTGCTCGAACAGAAGCTCGTGGAGTCGCGGCTCCAACTCACCCAGTCGCGATCGAACAACGAGAAGCTCGCCGTCACCATCCAGCAGACGCGTGATCAGATCACCGCCCTGCGTGACGAGGTGGAGAAGCTCACCCAGCCGCCGGCCGTCTACGGGACCTTCATCGAGTTCAACCCCGACGGCACCGCGGACATTTTCGCCTCGGGTCGCAAAATGCGCGTCTCGGTGCACCCGGGACTGGACCCGGGACAGGTGGAGCGCGGCCACGAGGTCGTCCTCAACGAATCTTTCGCCATCATCGGGATCCGTAACCCCGACGGTCAGGGTGAGGTCGTGAGCGTCAAGGAGGTCCTCGACGACCGGCGCGTCCTGGTCTACGGTCGCGCCGACGAGGAGCGCGTGGTGGAGATGGCGGACGCCCTCCGCGACGTCCGCCTGCGCAGCGGCGACGCGGTGCTCCTGGACCCGCGCTCGGGACTCCTGGTCGAGAAGTTGGTGCGACAAGAGGCTGAGGAACTGATTCTCGAAGAGGTGCCCGACGTCAGTTACGCCGACGTGGGCGGTCTGGATTCTCAAATCGAGTCCATCACCGACGCCGTGGAACTGCCCTACCTCCACCGCGCCCTGTTCAACGACTACGAGCTGCCCGCGCCCAAGGGCATCCTCCTCTACGGGCCGCCGGGGTGCGGCAAGACGCTGATCGCCAAGGCGGTGGCCAACTCGCTCAGCCAGAAGGTCGCCGAGTTGACCGGCAATCGCAACGTGCGCTCGTACTTCCTCAACATCAAGGGGCCCGAACTCCTCAATAAGTACGTGGGCGAGACCGAACGCCAGATCCGCGTCGTCTTCCAGCGCGCCCGCGAGAAGGCCGAGGAGGGGGTGCCCGTCATCGTCTTCTTCGACGAGATGGACTCCCTCTTTCGCACCCGCGGCACGGGCATCTCCTCGGACATGGAATCCACCATCGTCCCCCAACTGCTCGCCGAGATCGACGGGGTCGAGTCCTTGCGCGACGTCATCGTCATCGGCGCCACCAACCGTGAGGACCTCATCGATCCGGCGATCCTGCGACCCGGCCGCCTCGACGTGAAGATCAAGATTGAACGCCCCAACGAGAGTGGCGCGGCTCAGATCTTCGAACGCTACCTGCACCGCGAGCTACCCCTCGACCCCGACGAGGTACGCGTCCACGGTGGGGGCGACCGTGACAAGGCGCTCGCGGTGATGATCGAACAGACGGTGGCCAACATGTACGGCGTCGACGACGACAACCGCTTCCTCGAGGTGACCTACCAGGGGGGCGACAAGGAGATCTTGTACTTCAAGGACTTCGCCTCGGGCGCCATGATCGAGAACATCGTGCGCCGGGCCAAGAAGTTGGCGGTCAAGCGCGAAATCGCCTCCGCCGTCCGCGGACTTCGCATCGACGATCTGCTGGCCTCCATCCGCGAGGAGTACCACGAAAACGAGGATCTGCCCAACACCACCAACCCCGACGACTGGGCCCGGATTTCGGGGAAGAAGGGTGAGCGCATCGTGTTCATCCGGACGTTGATCAATCGCGAGAAGGCGGAGGTGGCGGGCGGACGCTCCATCCAGCACGTCGGTACCGGTCAGTACCTCTAAGCATGGCCATTGCGAAGATTCTGGGGATTGAGACCGAGTACGGCGTCGTCGGTGGTCCCGACGCCGACCCCACGACGGCGTCGAGCATCATCGTCAACGCGTACGCCCAGCAGGGGCGCACCCGCATCACCTGGGACTTCAACGACGAGTCGCCGGGCACCGACGCCCGCGGGATCATCGGGGTCGGGTCCCTCGCCCCCACCATCGAAACGCACCTGGCGAACACCGTGCTCACTAACGGCGCGCGACTCTACGTCGATCACGCCCACCCGGAATATTCGTCACCCGAGTGCGCGACGCCGGCGCAGGCGACGCTCTACGACCAGGCGGGCGAGGAGGTGATGCGTCGGGCGCTGCGGGCGGCCAACGAGACGCTGCCCCCCGAACGCGCGATCTCGCTGTACAAGAACAATTCTGACGGCAAGGGAAATTCGTACGGGACCCACGAGAACTACCTCGTCGCGCGCTCGGTGGAGTTCGCCGACGTGGTCCGCGCCATGGTGCCCCACTTCGTCTCGCGTCAAATCGTGGTGGGCGCCGGCAAAGTCGGCGCCGAGACGGACGTGGGCGAGGCCGCCCACCCGGCGTTCCAACTCAGCGCGCGCGCCGAGTTCTTCGAGGAAGTGGTGGGACTCGAGACCACGCTCAAGCGACCCATCATCAATACGCGCGACGAACCCCACAGTGACGCCGAACGCTTCCGCCGGCTCCACGTGATCTGCGGCGACGCCAACATGAGCCCCGTGGCCACCCTGGTGAAGCTGGGCTCGACCGCGCTGCTCCTCGCCGCCCTCGAAGACGACGGCGCGGCCCAGTTCCCCCCGGCCCCCGCGCAGCCCGTGCGCGCACTACGCGAGTTCTCCTTCGACGTCACCCTGCGTCACGCCGTGCGTGACGAGACGGGGCGCACCCGTAGCGCGTGGGACTACCAGGACGAACTCTGGCACCTGGCGCGCCGCTACGTCGAGCGTCACGGCGGGGCGGCGGTGGCGGGCCCCGAGGAAGTCGCCCAGATCCTCGCCCAGTGGCGCGAGATGCTCGACGGAGTCCGCGACGACCCCGAGGCGGTCGCCGACCGGGTGGACTGGGTGGCCAAACGCCGGGTCGTCGAGGGATTTCAATCTCGTTACGATTTAGCCCCGCGCGACGCCAAGCTTCGCGCCATCGACCTGCAGTACCACGACGTGCGTCGCGACAAGTCCCTGGCGCAACGGGTCGGGTTGCGCCCGGTCTCTCCCGACGACGCCATTCGCCACGCGGTCGCGCACGCCCCCGAGAGCACGCGGGCCTATTTTCGCGGGCAGTGCGTGACGCGCTTCCCCGACGACATCGTGTCGGCCAACTGGGACTCCATCGTCTTTGACGTCGGCCAGGGCCCCCTGCAACGGATACCGATGATGGACCCCACGCGCGGCACCCGCGATTTGGCGGGCGCCCTCTTCGAGGAGAATTCGACGGCCATTGCGCTCGTGACCGCGCTCAACGGGTAGAACTAGTACGTGACTGAACAAGAACGTATCCAGAAGCAACGCGGCGAACGCACTCGCGCGGACAGTGACGACCTATCGATCGTCACCAAGAAGGGCGAGCAGCTCAAGGGTGAACTCGACGACCTGCTCGACGAGATCGACGCCGTTCTCGAAGAGAACGCGGAGGAGTTCGTACGTAATTACGTGCAAAAGGGCGGTGAGTAATGGGCCTGCCCCTCTTCGACGCCCAGAGTGATCCGGGGCCGTCCTTCGTGCGCTTCGCCGAGCTGTCGGGACTGATGGCCCCGAGCACCTCCTCGGACCTGTCCGCGCACGCCACCACCGTGGTGGCGGTGCGCTTCGACGCGGGAGTGGTGATGGTCGCGGACCGCCAAGCGACGTCGTACTACGTGGCGAACCGCGACGTGCGCAAGATCGAGGCCGCCGACCGGTACACGGCACTGGCCATTTCCGGGTCCGCCGCGCGCGGACTCGAATTCATCCGACTGGCGCAACTGTCCTTCGAGCACTACGAGAAGATGACCGATTCGTCGCTCAGCCTGGAGGGGAAGGCCAACTACCTC
>JAJZFO010000099.1 GCA_021805305.1 Actinomycetes bacterium
CCCCGCGCGCGGCGGGCACTGCGCGACGGGGTGCCCCGGGGGTCATCGCGCGGTGTAGCCCCCGTCGATCAGGGCTTGGGACCCCGTGATGAAGGACGCGTCCTCCGAGAGGAGGAACGCCACGTACTTGGCCACCTCCTCGGCGGTGCCGAGTCGACCGATGGGGTGCAGCGCAATGAGTCCGTCGTACATCTCCTGGGGCGCGCCGGCCAACAGGGGCGTGTCGATGTAGCCCGGGTGCACTGAGTTGATCCGGATGCCCTGACTGGCGTAGCCCAACGCGGCGGCCCTCGTCATGCCGGTGATGCCGTGTTTGGCGGTCGTGTAGGGCAGCGCCGTGGCTTCGCCCACCAGTCCGAGGATGGAGGAGGTGTTCACAATCGCGCCCCCACCGGCCTTGAGCATCTCGGGAATCTCGTAGAACATCCCGTAGAACACCGAGTGCAAGTTCACGTCCATGAGTTGGTGGTAGCCCTCGATGGTGATGTCGGTGATGAGACCCAGCGGACCACCGATACCGGCGTTGTTGAAGGCGAGGTGCAGGGCACCGAAGTGGCTCACGGCGGCCTGGACCGACGACTGGACGTCGGCGGCGACACCCACGTTGCCCGCCACGGCGACCGCGCGGCCGCCCGCGGCCGCAATCTCGTCGGCCACGGCTTGCGCGGGCTCCACGTGGAGGTCGTTGACCACGACGTTGGCGCCGTGCGCACCCAGCTCCAGGGCCACCGCTTTACCGATGCCCGACGCGCCGCCGGTGACCAGGGCGGTCTTTCCTTCAAATTTCCTCGTCATGAGTGGCTCTCCTTCGTGAGCTCGACCTGCAGTGGCCGCGGCCACGCGACGTGGACCGCGAGGGTTCGACGTAATCGATGACGGACCTCGTCACCCCCGTCGACCGCAATCGAGTCCCGGCGCCGGCGCGAGGCCACGAGTGCACGCGAAATCCCGTGGCGATGCCGCACCCTCGACGGCCTGTCGCGAAGAGTCGAACGCCCTCAATCGTCGGGTCCCAACTGTGGAACCCACTCGAATCCTAGGGTGGCCCTGATGCGAGGTACCCGGGACCATCGTCATAAGAGGCGCGAGGCACGAGACCGGTACGCGACGTCGGTGCGCGCGCGGGGCACCACCGGCCCCGCGCGCATTCTCTAATATCGACCCAGGTGGAATACGAAGGCCGCCCCGGGGTGCCGCCACCGACGCCGGTGAGGCGAGGAGGAATTTCGATGGACAAAGTGGTCGACAACGCGGAGCGAGCCCTGGCCGACGTGCGCGACGGCGCGTCGCTGTGCGTCGGAGGTTTTGGGCTCTGCGGCATACCGACCCTACTCATCAACGCACTCCTGGCCAGCGGTGTTGGTGAACTCGAGACGGTGAGCAACAATTGCGGCGTCGACGGGTGGGGGCTCGGCGTGCTTCTCGCGGCGCATCGCATCCGTCGCACCACCGGCTCCTACGTGGGTGAGAACAAGGAGTTCGAGCGTCAATTCCTCTCGGGGGAACTAGAGGTCGAGCTGGTCCCCCAGGGGACGCTCGCGGAGCGACTGCGTGCCGGGGGCGCGGGTATCCCCGCCTTTTACACGCCCGCGGGGGTCGGTACCCAGGTCGCCGAGGGCGGACTGCCGTTGCGTTACGACGCGAACGGGGGGGTGGCACTGGCCTCGTCCGCCAAGGAGGTCCGCGACTTCGATGGTCGCGCCTACGTCCTCGAACGCGCCATCCGCACCGACTTCGCCCTGGTACACGCGCGTTACGGGGATCGCCACGGCAATCTGATCTACGAAGAGAGTGCCCAGAACTTCAACCCCCTGTGCGCCGGCGCCGGGCGCGTCACCGTGGCCGAGGTCGAGGAGTTGGTGGAACCCGGCGACCTCGACCCGCGCGAGGTGCACACACCCGGCATCTACGTGCAACGCGTCGTGCACGCCCCGGGCATCGAGAAGCGTATCGAGAAGAGGACGGTGAGCGCATGAGTGGACTGAGCCGCGAGGAGCTCGCCCGACGGGTGGCCCGCGAGTTGCGCGACGGTCAGTACGTGAACCTGGGCATCGGATTGCCCACCCTCGTACCGAACTTCGTGACGCCGGACAAGCACGTCGTCTTGCACGCCGAGAACGGCATTCTCGGCGTGGGTCCCTACCCCGGGGAGGACGACGTCGACCCCGACCTCATCAACGCCGGCAAGGAGACGGTCACCGTGCAGGCGGGGGCGTCGTTCTTCGACTCGGCGGCGTCCTTCGCGATGATCCGCGGCGGACACCTCGACGTCGCGATACTCGGCGCGATGCAGGTCTCGGTACGCGGCGACTTGGCCAACTGGATGATTCCGGGCAAGATGATCAAGGGCATGGGGGGCGCCATGGACCTCGTGCACGGGGCCAAGCGCGTCATCGTGATGATGGAGCACCGTTCCAAGGGCGGGGAGTTCAAGATTGTGAACGAGTGCAGTCTGCCCCTGACGGGACGGCGGTGCGTTCACCGGATCATCACCGACCTCGCGGTCATCGACGTCGAGGACGCCGGGCTGGTCCTGCGCGAGCTGGCCCCGGGCGTGAGTGTCGACGAAGTCCAGTCGAGTAGCGAACCGCCGCTCATCGTCGATCTCGCGTCGTAGGCGCGCCGGCGCGCCGACCTCAGGTGAGCGCGGTGCGCTCGAGAATGTGGTGCGCCTGGGCCACGACGGGCCCGTCGACCATGCGCCCGTCGAGGCGGAAGACGCCGTCGCGGCCCGCGGCGGCCTCGAGGACGCGACGGGCCCAGTCGACTTGCGCCGGGGTCGGGAAATAGGCCGCGCGTACGACGGCGATCTGTGTGGGGTGTACGCACGGCGTCCCCGTGAAACCCATCGCGGCGGCGTCGGTCGCCTCGCGACTCAGTCCCTCGAGGTTGGCGAAGTCCAGGTACGCCGCGTCCAGAGCGATCCGGTGATGGGACCGTGCAGCGATGAGAGTGCGCGCACGCGCGTAGCGCGCGACGTCGCGCAGCGAATCGTCGTCGTGGCGACTCGAGTAGCCGCCCAGGGCGGCCACCAGGTCTTCGGACCCCCACATAACGCCCACGGTGTTCTCGCAGGCGGCGATCTCGTCGACCGCGGCGATCCCCTCGGGGGTCTCGCACAGTGCGACCACCGCGAAGTCCGCGAGGGACCGGACCTCGTCGGCACTGGCGGTCTTGGCCAGCATGACCGTGTCGAAAGCACTACGCGATACCGCGTCGACGTCGGCTGCGTGGTCGATCGACCCCACCGGATTGACGCGCACGATGGTGCGTGCGGGGTCGAGGGTGGCCGCCAGGACGTGGCGTCGGGCCGCCTCGCGATGCTCGGACCCGACGCCGTCCTCGAGGTCCACGATGACCACGTCCGCCACCGCCGCGGCCTTGGCGAATCGCTCGGGGCGATCGGCGGGACAGAAGAGATAGGCGGGGCCCGCCCCGCTCGCGACCCTCACGACTGCGCGGGCCGACTGAGTACCAGCATCGCGCGCTGGCAGCGGGCCACGACGACGCCGTCTTGATTGCGCGCGACGTGCTCCACCTCCACGACGCCCTCACCGGGGCGGCTCTGGGAGGGGCGCACCCCGAGGATGCTGGTCTCGGCGTAGAGGGTGTCGCCCACGAAAACGGGCGCCGGGAACGTGACGTCGCGAAAGCCCAGGTTGGCCACCAGCGTGCCCAGTGTTAACTGACCGATCGAGAGCCCCACGAGGGTGGAGAGCGTGAAGAGGGAGTTGACGAGGCGCTGTCCGAAGAACTGTTGCGCCGACCAGGCGGCGTCGAGGTGCAGGGGTTGGGGATTCATGGTGAGGGTTGAGAAGAAGATGTTGTCGGCCTCGCTCACCGTGCGCCCCGGCCGGTGCCGGTAGAGGTCGCCGACGTGGAATTCGTCGAGCCACATGCCCCGCTGCTCGACGATCCGGCCTTCGTGCGTAGACATCGTCACTCCCCTCTTCACGACGACGGCTCGCGGTCGTCACGGCGTCGGACTCGTCGTCGTCGGTTCAGTGTCGATAGTAGGGGCTCGCGGGGTGGCGCCCGATTCTCGTGCGACGACGCGCGCGGTCGCTGACGCGACGCGGCGAGTATCACTATCCTGACGACAGGACCCGAGATCGGAAGTGGGGAGCGAGTGGATGACCTCGACGATGACGTCACCTGGGAGAGTCGCGTCGACCCGCGCAGCGAGGAGTTCCGAGAGAATTACCGGTTCCAGGAGTCACTGGTGGGCGAACTGCGAGAGCGGATCGCGTCGGCGGCGCTCGGCGGGTCGGTCCAGAGTCGTGATCGTCACACGCGCCGAGGCAAATTACTGCCGCGCGAACGTGTCGAGGAACTGCTCGACCCCGCGAGCCCTTTTTTAGAGCTCTCCCCCCTGGCGGCGGGGGGGCTCTACGAGGACGAGGCGCCCGGGGCCGGCATCATCACCGGCGTGGGTCGGGTGGCCGGGCGTGAAGTCGTCGTGGTGGCCAATGACGCGACGGTCAAGGGCGGTACCTACTACCCCTTGACGGTCAAGAAGCACCTGCGCGCACAAGAGATCGCCCTCGAAAACCGCCTGCCCTGCGTCTACCTGGTCGACTCCGGTGGGGCCTTCCTTCCGCTGCAGGATGAGGTGTTCCCCGACCGCGACCACTTCGGGCGCATCTTCTTTAATCAGGCCCAGATGAGTGCGCGCGCCATCGCTCAAATCGCGGCCGTGATGGGTTCGTGCACCGCCGGCGGCGCCTACGTGCCCGCGATGAGCGACGAGGTCGTCATCGTGCGCGACCAGGGGACGATCTTTTTGGGGGGACCGCCCCTGGTCAAGGCGGCGACCGGGGAAGTGGTCGACGCCGAGGACCTCGGCGGGGGTCTGTTGCACGCGCGCACCAGTGGCGTCGTCGATCACCTGGCCGACGACGACCGCCACGCCCTGCGCATCGTGCGTCGGATCATCGCCACGCTGCCCGCCCCCGTGGCGTCACTCGCCACGCCGCTCGAGGCCGAGGAGCCGCGGCTCAACCCCGACGACATCTACGGCGTCGTCGCGCGCGACGCGCGCACCAGCGCCGACGTGCGCGAGGTGATCGCACGCATCGTGGACGGATCGCGCTTCCAAGAGTTCAAGGAACTCTACGGCCCCACGCTGGTGACGTGTTTCGCGCACATCCACGGACAGCCGGTGGGCATCGTGGCCAATAACGGGGTCCTCTTCTCGGAGTCGGCGCTCAAGGGTGCGCACTTCATCGAGTTGTGCGACCGCCGCCGCATCCCGCTCGTCTTCTTGCAGAACATCACGGGGTTCATGGTGGGGCGCGCCTACGAAGAGGGGGGCATCGCCAAGCACGGGGCCAAAATGGTCAACGCGGTGGCCTGCGCGCGCGTACCCAAGTTGACGGTCGTGATTGGGGGTTCCTTCGGGGCCGGTAACTACTCGATGTGCGGGCGCGCCTACTCTCCGCGCTTCTTGTGGATGTGG
>JAJZFO010000035.1 GCA_021805305.1 Actinomycetes bacterium
GGCCGAGATCGTTGCCAGGCGTGCGGGCGACGAGTCGGCCGACGGACTCGAACAGGCCCTCGTGCGACGCGGCGTGACCGATGAGGAGCAAGCCGGTCACCAGGACGAAGGGCTGCCACGAACTCGACAGCGACGCCACGAAGTGATTCACTGCACCACCCTAGGGAACGAGGGCGCACTCGCGTACCCTCGCCCGTGGTGCGAGCACCCCTCGCCTCACGGACGAACTCCCCTCGACGCCGGCAACATCAACGGCGGCCGACCGGCGGGTGTCGCGCGCGGTCGACGACCGGCGACGCGGGGGACGCGGTGCCTAGGCCACCTCGCGGGCGAAGGCGACGTAGGCGTTGGTGACGTAGGGCATCTCGATCGGGTCGGGCAGCGGTGCGAGCACGGCCAGGACGTCTTCACTAAGGGCGTGGCGTTGGGCCTCGTCCATCATGGTGATGTAGCTCGTCGTGAGGGTCCGCTGGAGCACCTGGCTGTGGGTGAGCACCTGCGTGTGGCGAAAGACCGACTTGGTCACGTCGTCGAAGGGACCCGTCGCGACGATGGCCCCGAAGTCGATACCGGCGTCGTAGGGCTGGTGCACGTCCCAGAGCATGGCGTGGTTCAGCGCGCGAATCCACGCCACCTCGGTGTCACGCTCGTTCCAGACCAGTGCCATGCCGCCACCGGGCTCGAGCACCCGGTGGATCTCGGGCAGCGCCCGTGACGGCGTGAACCAGTGGAACGCCTGGGCGGCGAACACCGCGGCCACGGAACGATCGGCGAGAGGGATCGCTTCGTCGCTGCCCTCGAGGACGGGGACGCCCGAGGTCTCGCGGGCGAAGGTGGCGCGCATCGACGCCGAGGGTTCGACCGCGGTGATGCGACCGACGTGGGCGAGGAGCTGGCGAGTGAAGATCCCCGTGCCCGCCCCGAGGTCGAGGACGTGGCTTCTCGCGTCCAGACCGAGCACGCGCACGAAGTGGGCGATCACGTCATCGGGGTAGCCCGGTCGAGACGCGTTGTAGGAGTCACCCTGCGCGAACCCGTCGGTCGCCATCTCGTCCTTGTGCACCACCGTCTCCCCTTTCCCCACTCGCCACACTACGGCAGCCGATACCGCCCACACTCGCGCGTCACGTCGCTCCACCGAATCGGTCCAACGGGTCGAACGACTCCGTCGATCCACTCGGTCGGAACCCGCGTTGGCGTCGGCGCGTCGGGTCGGGCAACCGCGCGGTCCGTGACGGCGCGCGGCATCGCGGCGCTCACTCGCCGGGTTCGACGCCCGTCACGGCGCGGAATACCCGGGCGTAGGTCTCCTCGCTTACCGAGATGTCGTAGTAGTCGTAGAACTCGGCACGGCCGCGGGCCTGCGCGGCGGCGTGATCCGGGTGCTGCGCCCAGGCCCGTTGCGTCAGAGCGTCGCGGAAGCGCACGATGGTGACCCTCTCACCGTCGTCGCCCTGGTACGAACTCTCGTCGACGAAGCCCGGCATGGCACGCGCCAGGCGACTCATCTCACCCGAGAGCTCGCCGTAGGCGTCCTCGACCCCGCGACGCAGGCGACTACGAAAGACCGTGATGACCGTCATGTGCCCCCCTCGACCCCATCGACCCCGCGGTCGACGAACCTGCGCGAACCCGGTCGAAATCGCGACCGGGCCACGTTAACCACCCGTGAGTGGTGATCACACCCCAACCGTCCTACTCGACCGTGACGACGTTGAGCGGCGACGAGGGCGAGGCGGCGATGGGCGTGCGCGGCAGGAACAGTGCGGGGACGATGCCCAGTAGACAGGTGGCGCACGACCACCAGAACGAGTGGCCGAAGGCCCTCGCGATCTGGTCGAGCTGCGTCGCCGTGGCCGGCGTCACGCCGTTTTGTATGGCCGCACCCGCGCGAGCGCCGACTCGTTGGTTGATCTGGGTATCGAGCACCACGGCGAAGACCGCGACGCCCAGGGAGCCCCCGACCTGTCGGAAGATGTTGGTGGCCGACGTCGCCTTAGGCACGTCGGCGTGCGTGAGGTTGCGATACGACGCGGCGACGACCGGCATCATGCCGAATCCCAGACCGATCCCCCTCACGAACAGGGAGACCCCGAGCAGTACGTAACTGGTGGAGGCGCTGACGGTGGTGTAGAAGAAGGTCCCCAGGGCCAGGCCCGCCATGCCGCCCACGGCCACGTAGCGAGGGCCGTACCGGTCCGCCAGCGATCCCGCCAGTCGCATGACCACGGCGGCCCCGATGCCCTGGGGGGCCATCATTAGTCCGGCCTTCCACGCGGCGTCGCCCCGATCGATCTGGTAGTAGAGGGGCAACAGGAACATCGTCCCGTAGAGGGTCAGACCCGTCAGGAGGATGCCTATCGAGGAGAGGGTGAACGTGCGGTCCCGAAAGAGGCGCACGTCGATGAGGGGTTCCGCCGCCCTCGTCGCGCGAGCGACGAATCCCCCGCACAGGACGAGGCCGGCGATCAGGCTGAACCAGACGGAATGGCCGTGGAAGCCGCCGACGACACCCACTTCGGAGAGCCCGTACACGATCAACGCCAACCCGGGGGCGAGCAGCACGAAGCCCGCCAGGTCAAAACCATGATCCCGGTCGCCGGCGGTCGTCGCCAAGAAGGTCCGAGAGAGCAGCAGAGCGACGATGCCGATGGGCACGTTGACGATGAATATCCATCGCCACGAGACGTTGGAGACGATGAGTCCGCCCAACACCGGTCCGAGGATGGGACCGAGGAGTTGGGGCACTCCGACGATTCCCATCACCTTGCCCATCCGCTGCGGCCCGGCCGTGCGGGCCATGATCGCCTGTCCGACCGGCATGATCATGCCACCGCCGAAACCTTGGAGCACGCGGAAGAAGATGAGACTGGACGCCGACCAGGCCCCGGCGCACAGCATCGAGCCGAGTACGAACAAGGAGAGCGAGATCATGTAGACCCGTTTCGCACCCAGTCGATGAATCGCCCAGCCCGAGAGGGGGATCACGATGGCCAGCGAGAGAAGGTACCCCGTGGTGACCCACTGGATGGTGCTCACGGTGGTTCGAAAGTCGATACTGAGCTGATGCAGCGCCACCGCGACGATGGTGGTGTCGAGGATGGCCATGATCGTTCCGAGAACGACGACGACTGCGGCGCGCACCAGTTCGGGCTCGAGACGCTCCTTGGCGGTAGTTGTGGGCATGGATTCTGACGTTTCGCTCGAGTTGGACATCCCCCGGGGCACACCCTAGGGGGCGACGACCGGAGTCCCGGCCGAGAGCGCGGACTTCGCCGGGCTCCTCGACCGATGAGCGAATTCTCATATATTTTTCACGCCATATTCAATTCCGCGCACCACCCACTTCGTAAGATGACGGGATGGGCGAACCGGAACTGGCCACCAGGAGCAAGGGCATACCACTCGACATCATCTCGCGAGTGGCGTCTCGTAACGGAATGCTGGAGTCGATGGCGCGGGCCAACAACGTGGTCGACATCCGTCACTTGGAATTGGTGGACTTCGTGCGGGTGTCGCGGGCGATGGGCGCCGACTGGCGCCAGATCGGCGAGTCCCTCGGCCTGAGCCCGCGGCTAGCGTGCAAGTACTACGGGCGCCGTCGCGCTCACAGCTCCGCTCTCGGGTAGCGAGTGGCCCCGGGCCATCGGCGCCCTGCGTTCACCGAGGGGCGCGGTCAGTAGCCCACGGTGAAGCGTGTCCGGTGGTGGGTCGGTTTCTCGATCTCGTCGAGCACGGCGATGGCGAAGTCGGCCCCGCCGATGAAAGAATTCCCGTCGGCACCCACCAGGAGGATGTCGTCCCCGGTGCGGTAGGCGCCGGTGCGCTCGCCCGGTGCGTAGGCGCCGAAGGTGGCGGAAGGACTCACGTAGAACCAGTCGGCGTCGGTGTCCGACGAGCGAAGCGCCTCAAGCACCTCGATGTGCGCCTGGGCCTCGACCTTGTACATCTCGGGGAACTCCGGAGTGTCGAAGAGCCGCGGTCCTCCCGGGGCCACGTCGAGGCTCGACGCCCCGCCGACGACGCCCAGTCGCGCGCCCCCCGCAGCGGCGGCGTCCAGCAATGCGGGCACCAGCGAGGCCAGGTAGGACTGGCCGTCAGCCGCCCCGTGAACCGCCACGATCACCGTGTCGGCCTCGGCCGCGAGACCGGCCATTAACGCCGCGTCGCCGATGTCACCCTGGCGCGCGCGCACGCCCGGGCGAGGGTCGGCGGTCCCCGTGCGACTCAGCCCAATGACCTCGTGGCCGCGGCGAAGGGCCTCGTCGGTGATGTGACCGCCCGCGAAGCCGGTGAATCCGATGACGGCGATGGTTCCCACGTCGTTCTCCCTCCTGCACGAACGTTGTCGTTCGCGTGATGTAATGTAACCAGAACGGTTACGGATAGCTACACTAGCAGTCATGGCCCCACCGACGAACCTCCGCTTCGCGATGGCCGTCCATCTCCTCACGCTGCTCGGCGAGTCACCAGAGGACACGGTCGACTCGCGGCGTCTGGCCGTGAGTCCCGCGATCAACCCGGTCCACGTCCGACGCCTCCTCGGGCGACTGCGCGAGCAGGGGATGGTGTCATCGAGCCCCGGCAGTCGCGGCGGCTGGAGGCTGTCGCGAGCGGCCACCGAGATCCGTCTCGGTGACGTGTGGCGAGCGGTCAACACGGACGCTGCGCTGCTGGGACTGCATGAACCCGACCCGCAGTGCCCGACCGGGCGTCGAGTTCGTTCACGTCTTCAGGAGCTCGATCGCCAGGCCCTCGACACCCTCCTCGCGGAACTCGACCAGGTCTCGATCGCCGACATGCTCTATGGTCCGACGACACCGGAGTCACCAGCGGGTACCGTCGCCGGCTCCGGGGTCTAGAGGCGCAACGGTCGCATCACGGGTGTCGCCCAGAGCCCGGGATCGCCCCACTCCACCCCGGGGACATCGACGTAGAGCTCGACCTCGTTCCCGTCGGGGTCCTTGACGTAGAGGCTGTGCGTCACACCGTGATCCGTGGCTCCGACGATCTCGACGTCGTGCGCGCGCAACACGGCCGCCGCCTCGCGCAGCTCGTCATCACTGTCGCCCACCTTGAGTCCGAAGTGGTACATACCCACCCGACGACCCGAGGGCAGGGCCGCCGCCGCCGGACCCACCTCGATGAGCAGCAACTCGTGGTGGGTTCGACCGCTCGAGGAGTTGAAGGCCGCGAAGGGCCTCCTGCCCGGCGGCGCCGACCCGTCCAGGAGCGGCGTCCATCCGAGGACGTCACGATAGAAGTGCGAGGAGTTCTCGAGATCGCGAACGTAGAGGACGACGTGCCCCAACTCCTTGACCTGCATTGTCCCTCCCGCGGTTCGCTGGGACTCAGGCTAGTGAGTCGGACCGAGCACCGCGACGAGAGACGTTCGCACCAC
>JAJZFO010000063.1 GCA_021805305.1 Actinomycetes bacterium
GGCCTCGATGCCGCGTTCGAGGAGCTCGCGTCGCGACACGTCGTTGATGGTCACGTGGCGCCACCCCGGGGCGTCGCGCGGACCCGCGAGGTGGGCCAGGTGGGGACGCTGCCAGGGGAGGTCGTGATGGTGAAAGAGGGCGGCCCGGTCCGCGAGGACCTCGTAGAGAACGTCGCGCGCCGCGACGTTGAGCGGTAGCGAGGCCAGGTTCTCCACGATGACGAGGTCGAAGGGGGCCAGGACGTCGCGCAGGTGGGCGACCGCGGGGGCCACCGCGGCGTCGGCCGCCAGCCCCGGCACCACGTGATCGGCGACGCCGCTGCCCGCGACCGTGGTGACCTGGTGACCCAGTCGCCGCAGCGCCGCAATCCATTTGGCTGACTCGATGGAGACGCCATCGGTGCCCCCGAGGCGAAAGCTGACGACGGCCACGCGCGACACGGTGCCAGGTTAGGCGCCCGGACGATTTGGACCCCGGTGGTAAGGTGGTCCAATTGGCACCGGCGTCGGGCAGGTGGCGTTCCCCCGGAGGATTTTGATGGCAACACGCGCGCTGATTACCGGGATCACCGGTCAAGATGGTTCGTACCTCGCGGAACTCCTGCTGGAGAAGGGCTACGAAGTCTTCGGGTTGGTGCGACGTTCCTCGAGCGAGAACTTCGAGCGCATCAGTCACATCCAAGACCGCCTCACCCTCTTGTCGGGCGACCTGATGGACGAGGTCTCCCTGATCAACGTGCTCCGCGACAGCCGTCCGCGCGAGATCTACAACCTCGCCGCGCAGTCCTTCGTGCAGACGTCCTGGAGTCAGCCCGTCCTCACGTCCGAGACCACCGCGCTCGGGGTGACGCGCATGCTCGACGCCATCCGCATCGTGGACCCCGAGGTGCGGTTCTACCAGGCGAGTTCCTCGGAGATGTTCGGGCGCGTGCGGTCCATCCCCCAGAACGAGGCCACCGAGTTCTACCCCCGGTCTCCCTACGGCGTCGCCAAGGTCTACGGCCATTGGATCACCGTGAACTACCGCGAGAGTTACCAGTTGCACGCCTCGAGCGGCATCTTGTTCAATCACGAGTCGCCGCGGCGCGGTCTCGAGTTCGTCACGCGTAAGGTCACCCACGGCGTGGCCCGCATCAAGGTGGGCCTCGACACCGAGGTGCGACTCGGCAATCTCGACGCCCAGCGCGACTGGGGATTCGCGGGTGACTACGTCAAGGCGATGTGGGCCATGCTCCAACGCGACGAGCCCGACGACTTCGTCATCGCCACGGGCCAGACGCATTCGGTGCGCGAACTCTGTGAGGTGGCCTTCGCCGCGGCCGGACTCAACTGGGAGGACCACGTCAGGATCGACCCCGCCTTCTTGCGACCGGCCGAAGTCGACCTCCTGGTGGGCGATCCGTCCAAGGCGCAGTCGACCCTGGGTTGGAAGTGCGACGTCGATTTCTACGGGCTCGTAGAGATGATGGTGGCCGCCGACCTCGCCGCACTGCGGAGTTAACACCTTGGCGAGCGACCACCCGGTCGTTCGACTGGTCAACGCCGTCGTGATGTCGCGGGGTTTCCCGCTCCTGAGTGGCGTCGACCTCGAACTCGAGCGCGGATCCCTGAACGTCGTGACCGGTGCCAACGGCGCCGGCAAGACGAGCCTCCTGCGATTGCTCGGGGGCCTCGACGCGCTGAGTAGCGGGGCCGGTGAGGTGGCCGGGATCGACCTCGCCCACGGGGACCGGCGACAACTGCGACGACGCGTCGGCTGGCTCGGTCACGAGGGGTCGTTCTACGCCGATTTGAGCGTGCGCGAGAATTTGCTCTTCGCGGCGCGCGCCCTCGCGCGACCCGAGGGGGACGTCGACACGGCCCTGCGTCGCGTGGGACTCGCGCATCGGGCGGCGACGATCACCAAGCAGCTCAGCGCCGGCCAACGTCGCCGACTCGGGCTCGCCTGGCTCCTGGTACGTCGACCCGAGCTCTGGCTGCTCGACGAGCCCTACGCGTCGCTCGACGACGCCGGCCGAGAGTTCTTCGACCACTTGCTCGCCGAGGTGGTGGACGCGGGGGCCAGCGTGGTGCTGAGCGCGCACGACGCCCTGCGTTCGCGCGAACTGCGTCCGCGCACCATCCGTATGGCGGGCGGTCGGGTGGACGGGCCGTGATCCGCATCGCGCGACTGGTCGCCGCCAAGGACCTGCGCATCGAGGCGCGCAGTCGCGTCCTGCTCTGGCAGGTCGTGCCCTTCGGCGTGATCGCGCTCTTGTTGGCGGGCCTCGCCCTGGGACCCACGCAGGCCGGCCACTCCACGGCGGGACCCGGGCTCTTCTACCTGGTGACACTCTTCGTGACCCTGTTGATGATCAACCGCTCGCAGTCCCTGGAGAACGCCGCCGGCACGCGTGCGTCGGTGGCGACGCTCGGTCTGGACCCGGCCGGGGTGTTCTTGGGGAAGGCCGCCGCGCTCAGCGTCGAGTTGTGGATTACCGGGGTGGTCCTGCTCGCGGGCTCGGTGCTCGTTCTCCATACCGCCCTGATCGGGACGGTGCACGCCCTGCCCAGCATCCTGGTGACGCTCACCACGCTGGCGGTAGCCGGTACGCTCTATGGAGCATTAACGCAGGGCGGTGACGGACCGGCAACGCTGTTGCCGGTCCTGACCCTTCCCGCGTTCGCCCCATTGTTGATCGCGGGGGAGCGCTCCTACAGCGCGGCGCTGCACGGGGGAGCACTGTGGGAGTGGTGGGTCATCGTGGTGGTCGCCCTGGTGGCCTACACCGCGGTCGGGATTCTGCTGTACGGCGTTTTGGAGGAATCATGATCAAGCTCTCCCAACGACTACTGGGTCCCGTCACGCTCGCGTGCCTCGCCGCCACGTTCGTCCTGGGCCTGTGGGTCACCCCCGAAGATCAGACCCAGAAGAACCTGGTGCGCTTGCTCTACGTGCACCCGCCCATCGCGTGGGTCGCCCTCTACGTCTCCTTCGGCACCGCCACGATCGCGAGCTGCCTGTACCTGTGGCGGCGCACGCGCTCCTTGACCATGGACCGCATCGCGCACTGCGCCATGGAGGTGAGCGTGGTGTTCATCCTCTTGACCCTCATCACCGGTTCCATCTGGGGTCGTCCCACGTGGGGCGTGTGGTGGGCGTGGGACGCGCGGCTCACGTCTACGGCGATCCTGGGCGTCTTCGCGCTCGCCTACCTGGCGCTGCGCCGCGCCAACGACGACCCCGTCGTGCGGGCTCGACGCAGCGCGGTCTTCGCCATCTTGACCGCCATCAACGTGCCGATCATCCACTTCTCGGTGGTGTGGTGGAAGACCCTGCACCAGGGGGCGTCGGTCCTCACCAGCACCGGTCAACTGAACGTCCACGGTTCGATGCTCCTGGCGATGCTGCTGGGTTTCGTCGGCTTCACCCTCTTGTTCTTCTGGCTCCTGCGCGAGCGCTACCGTCTCGAGGTCAAGCGCGAGGCCCGTGTCGTCGTCGCCCTCGACGAGGCGCTGGCCCTGCGCCGCCGTGAGGGGGTCTGATGGGCTACGTCGCCGCGGGCTACGCCGCCGCCTTCGGCGGTCTCGCCCTCTACGCCGCGTCGATCTTCTGGCGGGGCCGTCGTGGCTGAGGAGGCCGTGAGCGCCACGCTGACCCCGGTGGCGCCGCCCCCCAGTCGGTCGCGTTCCTCGCGGCGATCCCTAGCGGTGATCGCGGTGCTCGTGGCCGTGGTGGTGGTCCTGTTGAGTCAGGGTCTGCTCACGTCGCTCAATTACTTCGAGACGGTCGACCAGGCCCTGGCCCAGCGCGGTTCACTCGGTACGCGCGAGATCCGCCTGGAGGGGGTGGTGGCGCCCGGCAGCATCGCGCGCACCAACGACGGTGCGTCCTTCACCGTGACGGGGTCGCGAGGTCGCCACGTCTTCGTGGTGGCCCAGGGGTCACCGCCGCAGCTCTTTCAGGCCAACATCCCCGTGGTCGTCGTCGGTCACTTCGCCAGCGCGACCTCCCTGCAGTTCGACGGCACCCAGATCATGGTGAAGCATTCGTCGTCCTATATCGCCGCTCACCCGAATCGGGTGAAGGCGCCGAACGGAACGAGTCGATGATCCTGACGTGGGGGGGGCGTAGCGCCCTGGACGTGGCGTTTCTCGCGTGCGTCGCCGGGGTGCTGGCACAGGCGCGAACCCTGCGCGGGCGACGCTCCCACGCCGCCCTCTTCGCCACGGTGGCCGTGGTGGGCATGGCCGCCGCGGTGGCGGTGATGCAGTTCGCGCTGATCACGCATAATTTTGCGCTGGCCTACGTGGCCGAGAACAACGCCACCTTCACGCCCCTGATCTACTCCATCACCGGGATGTGGTCGGCCCTCGAGGGGTCCCTCCTGTTGTGGGCCCTGATCCTGACCGCGCTCACCCTGGCCGTCGTCGTGCACTACCGCCGTGAGCGCGACGACGCCGTCGTGGTCTGGGCGACCCTGGTGCTCTTCGTGGTCGGGGGTTTCTTCATCTTGTTGATGGTGGGACCGGCCGACCCCTTCCTCCACAACCCCGCGCACGTCCTGCAGGGGGCGGGACCGAACGCCCTGCTCCAGGACAACCCGCTGGTGGCGGTGCACCCACCCCTGCTCTACGCGGGCTTCGTGGGCTTCGCCGTGCCCTTCGCCTTCGCCGTGGCGATGCTGATCACGGGGCGCGTGCACGACCGCTGGCCCCTAGAGCAGCGACGCTGGACCGTCTTGGCGTGGGGTTCGTTGTCGGTGGGCATCGTGCTCGGTGCGTGGTGGAGCTACCAGGTGCTCGGGTGGGGAGGTTTTTGGGGCTGGGACCCGGTGGAGAACGCGGCACTACTGCCGTGGCTGACGGCGACCGCCTACATCCATTCGGTGATCGTCCAAGACCGTCGAGGACTCTTTCGCATCTGGAACCTGTCCCTCGCGATCGCGACCTTCGCCTTCACGGTCCTGGGGACCTTCTTTACGCGCTCGGGCGTCCTGCAGAGCGTGCACGCCTTCTCCTCCTCCACCCTCGGACCGGCCCTGATCGCCTTCTTCGCGGTGACCGTCGGCGCGGGGGTCGCACTCATCGCGTGGCGCGGGGACGAGTTGCGCTCGCCGGTGGGGGTCGAGCACCCGGCGTCGCGCGAGGGGTTGTTCGTCGCCAACAACATCCTGTTCGTGGGTTTCGCCTTCGTGGTGCTCCTGGGGACGGTGTTCCCCCTGCTCTACGAGGCGGTCAACGGGAACCAGGTCACGGTGGGCACGCCGTACTTCGCCGCGGTCGCCGCGCCGGTGAGCGTCGCGCTGCTCTTCTTGATGGCGATCGCCCCGGTGGTCTCGTGGCGCACCGTGGACGCCGCGGTCCTGTGG
>JAJZFO010000233.1 GCA_021805305.1 Actinomycetes bacterium
GATCTAGTTCCCTCACGTCGAGGTGATCGCCAACTCGATGTCCAAGGGACTGTCGGGCGCGCGAAACACCGGGGTGCGCGCCGCGCGCGGTGAGATCATCGTCTTCCTCGACGACGACGCGTGGGGAGAGGAGAGGTGGTTGGAGGAACTCCTCGAGCCCTTCAACGACCCGACCGTGGCCGGATGCGGTGGCTGGATCGTTCCGGAGTGGCAGGGGGGGCGCCCCGCGTGGTTCCCCGAGACGTTCCTGTGGATTATGGGCTGCAGTTACGACGGACTTCCCCGGAGCGGCGCGACGATTCGAAACCCGATCGGCGCGAACATGGCGTTGCGACGTCGGGTGTTCGACCTCGTCGGCGGATTCAGCGCCGGTCTGGGTCGCATCGGCGCGGTGCCCCTGGGGTGCGAGGAGACCGAACTGTGCATCCGCTACGGGATCAATCATTCCGCGGAGAGGTTCGTGATGGTCCGCGAGGCGGTGGTCTTTCACTCCGTGCCGCCGTCGCGGACCTCGTGGGACTATTTCTTTCACCGGTGCTGGTCCGAGGGACTGTCCAAGGCGGCGGTGGCGAGTCTGGTCGGTGGGGGTGCCGGACTCTCGGCGGAGAGGAACCATCTCGCCAAGGCCCTCCCGCGCGAGGTGTTGTCGTCGGTCGTCGAGTTGCGTCGCCAACCCTCGCAACTCGCGCGACGCCTCCTTGGCATCGTGGGCGGTTCCGCGGTCACCGTGGCGGGATTCCTGTGGGGCAGTGTCGCGGTGCGACGTCACCCCATCACCCCTCCGGGTTCGGAGTTGGTGGGGGCCGAGGTGCTCGACGCCCCCGAGACGAGATGGCGCGAGATCGCGGTGGTCCGCGTGGACCTCGACGCGCTGCCCGCGGAGATCGAGATTCCCTCAGAGTGCGACGATCGGGTCTGGTTGGAGCTCGTCCGCGACCGTCGGGTGGTCGATCGCCGTGACGTGGTCACGCAGGATCACGTCATCCCCCGGGCGCAGCTCGAGGAGATCGCCTCAGGCGCCGCCCCCTCGTCCTCAGGGTTCCCCGACGTCAGCGACGATCGACTGCCACCGATCTCCATCGTCGTTCCCACCATCGCCACGGACGTCGCCGCACTGTGCCGATCGATCGAGATGCTCTCGACCCTCGATTACCCACAGTTCGAAGTGATCATCGTCGACAACCGCGTCGGTCCCGGACCGGCTATTCCCTCTCAGGAGCACTGGGGCAACGTCATGGTGGTGTCCGAGGGTATCCCGGGCATTTCGGCGGCGAGGAATCGCGGCGTGCGTCAGGCCCGTTTCGATATCGTCGCCTTCACCGACGACGACGTGGAGGTGGACGACGCGTGGCTGCGCGCCATCGGCGGACGATTCGCCCTCAACCCCGAGATCGACGCCCTGGGCGGTCTGGTGCTGCCGGCGCGTCTGGCGACGCCCCCGCAGCTCTGGTTCGAGGAGTACTTCGGTGGTTTCAGCAGCTCCTTCGAGTTGCGTATCGCCAACCTCGAGCACCACCCCGACGATCCCCTCTTTCCCTACCAACCGAGCCGCTACGCCGCGGGATGCAATATGGCCCTGCGCAAGTCCGCGCTCGAGTCGGTGGGAGGATTCCGCCTGTCCTTGGGTACGGGCACTCCCGCGAGGGGCGGCGAGGATCTCGAGATGTTCATGACGTTGGCCTCGAGGGGGGCCACGGTGGCCTTCGAGCCGGCGGCCCTGGTCCACCACATCCACCGGTCGACGTCCGAGCAGTTCCTCAACCAGACCAGGGGCTACGGGATCGGCCTCACGGCCGCCTACGTCTCACTGGTCGTGCACGATCCGCGCCACGTCCTGCGCGCGTTGCCCCATCTCCTTCGGGGCCTGCGCACCTGGCGCGAGGTGCGCCCCGACGACGACCAGCGAGTCACCTCGTACCCGGCCAGTACCCGGGGCGTCGAACGGCGCGGACTGCTGAGGGGTCCCCTCGCGTACCTCGAGAGTCAGGTCCTCTTTCGACGCATGAGGGACCGCATCACCGACGAATTTGATGATTCCGTTAGGGTGTAGAGGTTCGCAGCGGGTCCGTGTCGGGTTGCGCGTGGCGTGCACTCGTGACGGGCGCGACGTTCAGGTTTGGGGGTTTCAGTGCTAGACAAGGACTTGCCCCTGGGCCAGGCCGGTCTGGGTCGGAGTTCACGTCGTTCCGTCGTCGTGGTCGTCGTCGTGTCGATCGTGGTGGTCTCGATACTGACGATCGCCGGCTGGATGCGAATGCAGCACTCGGTGTCGGGACCCCCGCAGGTCGTCTTGCCGTCGACGAAGTATCCCGTCGGTATCGCGTCGGCTGGTGAACCGTCGGGTGTGGCGCCGCCCTCGCCCTCGGCGATTCCCGGGTATCGCCAGTCCTACGTGAGCGACTTCAGGGGCAAGACCCTGCCCAAGGGTTGGCTCACCTTCAACGGTGTGCCCGGCGGCGACCCCGGGGCGCAGTTCGACCCCGAGCACGTGGTGGTGAGGAACGGGCAACTGCTGCTCCTCACCTACCGCGACAAGCACTACCAGAAACGCTGGGTGACGGGCGGGCTGTGCCAGTGCGGGCTGCCCGCGGTCTACGGCGCGTACTTCGTGCGTTCGCGGGCCACGGCGGTGGGACCCAACGAGGTGGAGCTCCTCTGGCCCGCCGATGACAAGTGGCCCCCCGAGATCGACTTCAATGAGTCGCCGTCGGCGCACCAGACGTCGGCCACCGTCCACTGGGGCGGCGCCAACAACACCCAGCAGTGGTTGCTGCACGACGTGAACATGATGGCGTGGCACACCTGGGGCGTCGTATGGACCCCCCACGAGATCTCCTACGTCGTCGACGGCCGGGTCTGGGGCATCATCACCAATCCCGCCGCCATTCCGCGAGTCCCCCTGGTCTTGGACCTGGAGCAACGTACCTCGTGCTCGATCCACGCGCAGTGTCCGACCGCCCCGGTGCAGATGCAGGTCGACTGGATCGCCGAATATCGCGCCACGTGACGATCCTCGCGGCATCGCCTGCGAGGTCGCCAGACGCCTGAGGTCCTAGCGACGTCGTCGAGAGTCGAGCGTGAGCGGGTGACGGCGCCGCGACCGACTCTCGAGGGCCTTGTTCACGTCGCGGCGACGAGCCAGATGAGGGTCAGGGTGCTGGCCGAGCTCACAGGTCCGCGAGGATGTCGAGGATCCGACCCGCTTGGGCGGTGAGATTGAACCTCGTCTCGACCATCTCGCGCGCTGCGACGGCGATGCGACGTCGAAGGTCCGCGTCGGTGAGAACCTGGGCGATGTTGTCTCGTAGTGACGTCCAGTCGTTCGCTTCGGCCAACATCCCGCTCACGCCGTGGATGACCGAGTTCTTCACACCGGCGGCCGGGTAGGCGACGACCGCACAGCCCGTGGCCTGGGCCTCGAGGACCCCCAGGGGCATTCCCTCGTGGCGCCCGGCGAGGACGTAGAGGTCCGCACAACGAAGCACCGAGGTGACGTCGTCGCGCGGGGCGAGGAAACGCACGCGTCCGCCCAGGAGATCACGACCCAGGGTGCGCAGTTCGACGGCGTAGGGCGCGTCGTTGGTGGCGTCGCCGATGATCGCCAGCTGGGTCGTCGCGAGGGGACCACTCAGTCCGGCCACGGCGCGGATCACGTGGTCGACCTGTTTGGGGGCGTCGAGGCGACAGAGCACGACGACCAGGGGATCACTGCTCGACGCGGCGAGTTCGCCGCGTACCACCGGATCGGCGGGCCCGGGGGAGAATCGCTCGACGTCCACGCCATTGGTGACCACCGTGATGTGGCTGCGGCCGCCGATGCTGCGCGCGACGTCCTGGGAGACCGCGACGGTGACTGACGCCAAGCGTGCGGCGAAGCGTAGGGCGATGCCCGGCAGGCCCGTCGGACACTCCTCGTGCACGTAGAGCACCACCTTGCGCCGGGCCAGCCGTCCAGCGACCGACGCGTCGAAGTGGCTCCAGAACGAGTTGGCGACGATGACGTCGGCGTTGAACCGGCGCGCGTTCACGGTGATCGACGCCGCGCGTCGCGCCAGTTGGACGCCCGCCACCAGGACCCGCCACGGCGTCAGGTCGCCCTTCTCGTTGCGGGCGTCGAGAATCAGGCCGCTGGGCTCGAGAAAGAAGACCGGGCCGACGTCGTCGCGCGACCAGGCCGCCGCCATCGCACTACCCGTGGGCGAGAGGAGGCCGACGACGTCGCCGCGATCACGAAGGAACGGGGTCAGTCGCATGATGCAGCGCTGCGCGCCCCAGAGGCCGGTGCCGTCATCCACCACCAAGACCCGCCGTACGGATGAACGATTACTGGGGCGAAGCATTGGTCAATCCTCGTTACGTGGGAGCGGTGTCATGGAGATATCCCATTGCTAGTTGGAACCCAGGGGTTGGTATTCGGCGACCCAGTCGATCAGCATCGCGCTGGGCTGGGTCGGGCAGTCCGTCGTCGAGGGGCAGAAGGCGCGTTGTTCGAAGTCGAGCGTCATCGGTACCTGGGGTATGTCGGGGGTGATGGAGAATTCGTGCCAGGGTTGACCGTCGACGAGGTAGAGGATGTACGTCGGCGTCCAGATGACGCCCCACGTGTGCCACTTCAGCATGTTGATCTTGATGACCTGGAACTGGGTGTTGTTGGCCGGGGCTACGCCCCAGTGGGTGGTGCTGGTTGACAGATTGGCGTGCCCCAAGTTCTCGCTGAAATCGATCTCGGGTGGCCAGATGTTGGGAACGGGCCAGAGGAGTTCCACCGAGTTCGGTCCGCCGCTCGTTATCCGCGACCGGACGAAGAAGGCGCCGTACTGCACGTGCTTGAGGCACTGGCAGAGCCCCCCCGTCGTCCACATGTTCCGATACGCCGGGTCGCGATAGGTGCGTAACTGCAAGAGACCATTGGCGACCACGACGTGTTGCGCGGAGAAGGTGGCGGTCGGTATGCCCCCGGGATGACCCGTGAACAGGTCCCATCCCGCAGGGATGGTGGAACCGGTGAAGTCATTGACGTAGGTCAGTTGGTACCCGGGCAAGGCGTGACTCCCGGGTGGAGCCATTTTTGAAGGCTCGAGCTGATCGGGGAGACCCGCGGGGTACGAGACGGTGTTCGCGGCCGGTGCCGGAAGTGACGTGGCCGTCACACATAATGAGAGCATCACCATCGTCGCCATCGAACGGGCGACACGACGCAAGAATCCACCAACGAAGATTCGATGCACCCGCCTATTCTATCCGACCCCACTGCGGCGGCGATAAGTGGATTCTTCTGTACAGTCAGTCAAGAAAATGACGGCAACTGGTGGGAATGTTAATTTTCATCTAATGTTCGC
>JAJZFO010000209.1 GCA_021805305.1 Actinomycetes bacterium
CCGCGACCCCCGCCACGACGCGCACGCGCGCGTCGGTGAGTCGCCCCCAGAGCAGCCCGAGGAACGCGGCGGGCACCGCGGCGTCGAGACCCCACGCCGCGGGGTTGCCGAGCGACTGGGCCCCCAAGGCGCCCGCCAGCGTGAAGATGTTCCAGAAGATGAACACGCCCAACCCCGTGAGCCAGAATCCGTGGCGCACGGCCGCGGGGCCGTGGGGTGTCTGCGCCAGTCCCACGTTCGTCGATTCGTCGATGGTGATCTGGGCCGCCACCAGGCGACGCCAACCCCTCACCTCGAGCAGGGGGGCCATCTGGAGTGAATAGAGCGCGTTGCGCGTGCTCAGGAGCGACGCGGCGGCGATGGCGCTCACCCCGACCCCACCGGCGGCGACCACCCCCACCGCCGCGAACTGGCTGGCCCCGGTGAAGGCGAGGAGCGAGAAGAGGCTGGTCTGGAGCACGCTGAAGCCCGCCGCCACCCCGGCCGCCCCGAAAGCGACGCCGTAGGCGCCCACCGTGAGCGCGACGCTCAAGGCGTCACGAAGAGTGCGGCGCGACACCCGGGGCATGGCCCCATCCTACGGTGGCCCCGCCGGTCCCCAGAAATGACGTGAGCACTACTCTGGGAGCAAGACACGACAAAGGAGTGAACCGTGTTGCTCGCCGGACTCGATGGGCCTGATGGCGTCATCGTCATCGTTATCTTGTTGGTGCTCGTCTTTGGTGGTTCCGCCATTCCCAAGTTGGCCCGTAATCTGGGTTCCGCCAAGACCGAGTTCGAAAAGGGGCTCAAGAGCGCCAAGTCGACGGACGCGACCCCGCCACCCGGCGGTGACAACCCCACGGCCGGCACGCCCCCGGACCCGGACGCCTCGAGCTGAGTGCTCGCCCGCCTCGCGGGCCGCGTCCGTCGCCGCCGCGGGGCCCGGTGGAGTTGTAGTGGTCATCTAAAAGTTGACTAAGGTTTAGCCGTGCCTACACCCGCCCTGCCCCCTCAGGGTGCACCGGATCGGTCGCGCCGTTGGCGTCGCGTACGCCGAGCCGCTGCGCTCCCCCTGGCTGCACTCGTCCTCTCTGGTTGCACCGTGCCGGGATTCGGCGCGAGCCCGGGCGTCACCGAGAATTCGAAGTCCGCGTTCCACCTGTGGCAGGGCTTCTCCATCGGGGCCGTGATCATCGGCACCCTGGTGGTGGTCTTGATGGTCTACGCGATGGTGCGCTACCGGCGCCGGGGTGACCGCATCCCCGCGCAACACCAGTACCACCTGCCCCTCGAGGTGATTTACACGGTGGTACCGATCCTCATCGTCTTCGGTCTCTTCGCCGCGACGTTGGTGGTCGAGAACAAGGCGACCGCCAACCCCCAGACGCCGGTCGTCGTCAACGTCAACGCTTTCCAGTGGGGCTGGCAGTTCCTCTACCCGGGGACCCACGCCCTCGTGTACGGTCAGACCACCCAGGACCCGACGATGGAGATCCCCGTCAACACGAACGTGCACATCAACCTGACGTCCACCGACGTCGTCCACGGTTTCTACGTGCACGCCTTCAACTTCTCGCGCTACGCCCTGCCGGGGGTGGTCAACCAGTTCACCATCCGTGCGCAGTCCACGGGGACCTTCTTCGGCCAGTGCACGCAACTCTGTGGCCTCTACCACTCCCTGATGTACTTCCAGGTGAAGGTGGTCTCGACGAGCGAGTACGCCCAGTGGATCGCCTCCTTCAACAACCCGACGGACATCGCCGCCGCCGCCGCCGCGCTGAAGACCACCAACGCGGAGCTCGCCTCGGGTGTGGCGTCGAAGACCTCGTACACCAAATTCGGGAGATAAGTAATGACTGACGTCCTCAATCCCCCCGTCCACGTCGCACCGCACGACGGCGCCCACGACGAGCACCACGGCCCGACGGGGATCCTCAACTGGCTGACGTCCACCGACCACAAGGTCATCGGTCTCTCCTACACGGTCACGGCGGTCATCATGCTGGTCATCGGCGGCGCCTTCGCCGAGATCATCCGCGGGCAGCTGGCGACGCCGAACGGCACCCTGGTGTCCCTGGCCCAGTACAACGAGTTGTTCACGATGCACGGGTCGGTGATGATCTACCTCTTCGCCGGACCCTTCGCGTTCGGGGCCCTCGCCAACATCATCGTCCCGATCCAGATCGGCGCACCCGACATGGCGTTCCCGCGCCTCAACGCCCTGTCCTACTGGCTCTACCTCATGGGTTCGATCACCATGCTCTCGGGCTTCTTCACCGCGGGCGGCGCCGCCAACTTCGGGTGGGTCGGTTACGCCCCCCTGTCGAACAGCCTCAACACCCCCGGCGCCGGGGCCGACCTGTGGATCGGCGGACTCTTGTTGACGGGCTTCTCGGCCATCTTCACCGGGGTGAACCTGGTGGCCACGATCTTCTACCTGCGCGCACCCGGCATGACGATGTTTCGCATGCCGATCTTCACGTGGAACATGCTGGTCACCGCCATCCTCATCCTCCTGGCCTTCCCGGTGCTCACCGCGGGTCTCATCATGCTCTACGCCGACCGTCACTTCGGCACCCACATCTTCTCGGTGGCGGGCGGCGGCGTGCCGGTGCTCTGGCAGCACATCTTCTGGTTCTGGGGTCATCCCGAGGTCTACATCCTGGCCCTGCCGTTCTTCGGCATGGTCACCGAGATCATCGCCGTCTTCTCGCGCAAGCCGGTCTTCGGTTACAAGGGCATGGTGTTCGCCACCTTGACCATCGCCGCGCTCTCCCTGGGCGTGTGGGCGCACCACATGTTCACCACCGGGGTCGTCTTGTTGCCCTTCTTCTCCATCATGAGCCTGTTGATCGCCGTACCGACGGGAATCAAGATCTTTAACTGGATCGGCACCATGTGGCGAGGGGAAATATGGTTCTCGACCGCCATGTTGATGGCCATCGGGTTCCTCTTCACCTTCCTCATCGGCGGCCTGACGGGTATCTACCTCGCGAGTCCGCCGCTCGACTTCTTCACCCACGACACCTACTTCGTGGTGGCGCACTTCCACTCGGTCGTGATGGCGCTCGTGCTCGCCGGCATGGCGGGCCTCTACTACTGGGGTCCCAAGATCACCGGGTACCTGCTCAACGAGCGCATCGGCAAGGCGCAGTTCTGGTTCCTGTTCGTCGGCACGCAGGTGTTCACCTTCCCCCAGTACATCCTGGGCCTGCAGGGGATGCCGCGTCGCATGGCCGTCTACCCCCACGACGTGCAGTGGAAATCCCTCAACGACCTCTCCACGCTGGGGGCGGTATTGATCGGGGTCTCGACGATCCTGTTCGTGGTCAACGTGGCGGTGAGTTGGAAGAAGCACCCGGCGGGCGACAACCCCTGGGACGCCCACACCCTCGAGTGGTTCACCACGTCGCCGCCTCCCCACCACAACTTCTACCGCCTCCCCCAGATCCGCTCGGAGCGCCCGACGTGGGACCACAACCACCCCGAACACCGCGCCCTGCACCACGGCGAGCACGACTACGCACACGAGAGTGAAGGGACGCACTGATGCGGGTAGAAGCGAAGATCCTCCTCGGCCTGGGCCTCTTCTTCGGCCTGATGTGCGCGGTGTACTGGAACTGGAGTCTCGAGAACGCCGGTGGCGTGATGATGTTCGCGGCGATGCTGCTCGGCTTCTTGCCGGGTAGCTACTACTACTGGTGGAGTCGGCGCATGAAGCCGCGCCCCGAGGACAACCCTCAGGCGACCCAGACCCAGGGCGCCGGAGTCGTCGGCGCCTTTCCCGGTTCGTCCATCTTCCCCTTCGTCATGGGTATGGGCGCCTTCTTCGTAGTGTTGGCGTTGGTCTTCGGTATCTGGCTGTTGGTGCCGGGCCTCGGACTCGTCGTGTGGGCCCTGCTCGGCGGTACCGCCGAAGGTCGACGCGGCGGCCAGCACTAAAACATTTTTGGCCCACGGTGGGCCGCGCAGTACCTACTTAGAATGGGCCGGGTCCTCGTTTCGCGTGCGCGAGTCGAGGACCTCACCGAGTAAGGAGACGAAGTGTCAACCACCGAAAGTTCCACCAAGGTCGTTCTAGGCGGGACGCGAGGTGGACCCGACGTGGCGACACTGCGTCAGGACCGATGGTGGGTCCAGCCGGTGATCACCGTCTCGGTGCTCACCGCCTTCGTCATCTACTCGACCTGGGCCGCCTTCCAGAACCGTTACTACTACGTCGGCGCCAACGTGGGCCGCGACCTCATCAGCCCGTTCTACTCGCCCTGCATCGCCAGTGACTGCGTGCCCGGCGCCAAGGCCGGCTTCGCCTTCAACGGCTGGACCCTCTCGCCGGCCCTCCTGATCCTGATCTTCCCCCTGGGCTTTCGACTGACCTGCTACTACTACCGGCGCAGCTACTACCGCGCCTTCTGGTGGTCGCCGCCCGCCTGCGCGGTATCCGACGCGCACAGTTCCTACTCGGGCGAGACCCGCTTCCCGCTCATCATGCAGAACATCCACCGCTACTTCTTCTACGCGGGGCTGGTCTTCAACTCGCTCCTGACCTACGACGCGATCCGCGCCTTCCGCCAGCCCGGTCTCGGTTACGGCGTCACCGTGGGCACCCTCGTGCTCCTCACCAACGCGGTGCTGCTGTGGGCCTACTCCCTCTCGTGTCACGCGTGTCGGCACCTGTGCGGCGGCGGCGTCAAGAGTTTCAAGGCGCACCCCATCCGGTACCGCTTCTGGAAGTTGCTCACCCCCCTCAACGCCAAGCACATGAACCTGGCGTGGGCCTCGCTCATCTTCGTCGCCCTCACCGACGTGTACGTGCGCCTGGTCGCCTCGGGCGCCCTCACTGACTACAAGCTGTTCTAAGAAGGATTGACGTGACCTACGAACACCACGACTACGACGTACTGATCATCGGCGCCGGGGGCGCCGGACTGCGCGCGGCCATCGAGGCCCAACAGCGCGGCCTCAAGGTCGGGATCGTGACCAAGTCACTCCTGGGCAAGGCGCACACCGTCATGGCCGAGGGGGGCATGGCTGCGGCGATGGGTAACGTCTACCCCGAGGACAACTGGATGGTGCACT
This sequence comes from Actinomycetes bacterium, assembly GCA_021805305.1. Next base: position 5,062 of record JAJZFO010000209.1, read on the forward strand.
TTCGCGACACCATGCGGGGCGGCAAGTACCTCAACAACAACCGCATGGCCGAACTCCACGCCAAGGAGGCGCCGGCGCGGGTGCTCGAGCTCGAGCAGTGGGGGGCCCTCTTCGACCGCACCAGCGACGGCAAGATCCTGCAGCGCGACTTCGGCGGCCACCGCTACGCGCGCCTGGCGCACGTGGGCGACCGCACCGGCCTCGAACTGATCCGCACCCTGCAGCAGAAGGTCGTCTCCATGGGC
>JAJZFO010000144.1 GCA_021805305.1 Actinomycetes bacterium
CCGTCATCGTCGAAGATGACGGGTATCACCACCGTGGTGGCGTCGGCGAGGTCGTCGAGGGTGACGACGCGCGCGTGCTTGATCATGGAGCCTCCTTGTTCATACCGCGAGCGGTTCGATGCGCCGGCCCTTCGGCGACGCGCGCGAGCGTCCAGACGAGATCGCTCAGTCGATTGAGGTAGGCGACCACCAACGAGTCCTCGACGTCCCAGGTGACCGCGGTGCGCTCGGCCCGGCGAACGACCGTGCGCGCCACGTCGAGGGCGGCGGCCAGTTGGTTTTCGCCGGGCACCACGAACTCGTTGGGCATCTGCACCGTGCGATTGGCCTCATCGATCAGTGCCTCGAGGTGCTCGATCATCGCCGCCGACACCCGGGTGCGTCCGATTTCGAGCTTCTCGCGATTCTCCAACTTGGTGGCCACCTCGGCCATCAGTATCCATAGATCGCGCTCGAGGCCCGCGATCAAGAGGTTCAAGGGGTCGTCACCGGCGCTCAGTGAGCGGGCCCAGCCGAGAGCCGCCTGGGCCTCGTCGACGGCTCCGTTGAGCTCGATCGCGTCGGAGTCCTTGTCCGCACGTCCGCCGTAGAGCAGGCCGGTGGTCCCGTCGTCGCCCTTGCGCGTGTAGATCTTCACGGGTCAAGCGTAGTGACTGAGACCCCTGCCCGGGTAGCCTGAATGTCCAATGACCATAGACCCTCGACCCCCCTTCGCGCGACCCGGTGGTGACGACCCTTACCTGTCCGCCCTCGCCCAGCGCGTCCTCATCTTCGACGGGGCGACGGGCACCAACTTTCAGACCCAGGACCTGCACGCCGACGATTTCGGCGGCAGTTCCTTCGAGGGGTGCAACGAACTACTAGTGGTCACGCGTCCCGCCGCGGTCGAGACGCTGCACCGCTCCTTCCTCGACGTGGGCGTGGACGTGATCGAAACCGATTCCTTCGGCTCGTTCTCGGTCGTGCTGGCGGAGTACGGCATCGCCGAGCGCGCCTTCGAGCTCAGCCACGCCGCCGCGGTCCTGGCGCGACGGGTCGCCGACGAGTACACCACGGCCGACCAGCCGCGCTTCGTGGCCGGCTCGATGGGGCCGGGCACCAAGTTCCCAACCCTGGGCCAGATCACCTACGACGACCTGATGGCCAGCTACGAGGAGATGGCCTACGGACTGCTCGAGGGGGGAGTCGACCTCTTACTCGTCGAGACGATGTTCGACCTCCTATCGGGCAAGGCCGCCATCGCGGCGTGTCACCGGGCGATGGCGCGCCACGGTCGCGTCGTGCCGATCCAGGCGCAGGTGACGATCGAATTGACGGGGCGCATGCTGCCGGGCACCGAGATCGGCGCGGCGATCACCTCACTGAGCGCACTGGGCGTGGACGTGCTCGGGCTCAACTGCGCCACGGGACCCGTCGAGATGTACGAACCACTGCGCACGCTCTCCGAGACGGCGCCGATGCCCTTGTCGTGTCTGCCCAACGCCGGGCTGCCCAGCGTGGTGGAGGGCAAGATGCACTACGACCTCACCCCCGACGGCCTCGCGGAGCACCTGTCGAAGTTCGTGAGCGAATACGGCGTGGCCGTGGTGGGAGGATGCTGCGGCACGACGCCGGAGCACCTGGCCCACGTGGTGCGCGCCGTGCGCCCCCTCGCCCGCCACGAGCGCCACCCGGTCCTCGAACCCTCGGCCGCGTCGATCTATTCGAGCGTCACCTACCACCAGGACCGGTCCGTGCTCCTGGTGGGCGAGCGCACCAACGCCAACGGCTCCAAGAAGTTCCGTGAGGCGATGCTGGCCGGCGACTGGGACACCTGCGTGGCCATCGGGCGTGATCAGATCAAGGAGGGTGCGCACATCCTCGACGTCTGCGTGGACTATACGGGCGCCGACGGCGTCGCCGACATGAACGAGGTGATGAGTCGCTTGGCGACGCAGTCCTCGGTGCCGGTCATGGTCGACACCACCGAGACCAAAGTCGCACGACAGGCCCTGACCTGGCTCGGGGGTAAGGCCATCCTCAACTCGGTGAACCTCGAGGAGGGTGACGGACCCGGCACGCGCCTCGACGGATTCCTCTCCCTCGCCGCGGAGTTCGGCGCGGCCATCGTGGCCACGTGCATCGACGAGGAGGGCCAGGCGCGTAGCGCCGAGTGGAAGGTTCGTGCGGCCACCGCGATCACCGACCTGGCGGTGAGGAGGTACGGCCTCGCGGCGACCGACATCTTCATCGACCCCCTGGCGCTGCCCCTGTCGACGGGGATGATCGAGTCGCGCCGTGACGGCATCGAGACGATCGAGGCCATTCGCCGCATCAAGGCCGAGCTACCCGGCGTGCGCACGATCCTGGGACTGTCCAACGTCTCCTTCGGCCTCAATCCGGCCGCGCGACAGGTGCTCAATAGCGTCTTCCTGCACGAGTGCGCCGAGGCAGGACTCGACGCGGCCATCGTGCACGCGTCCAAGATCCTGCCCCTGGCGCGCGTGGACGAGGAGGCCCGCCGGGTCTGCCTCGACTTGATCTACGACCGCCGCGACGACGGGTACGACCCGTTGAGCGAGTTGCTGCGACTCTTCGAGGGCGCCACGGTCTCAAACGCCACCACGTCGTCCATCGACGACTTGCCACTCGAGGAACGACTGCGCCGGCGCATCATCGACGGTGTTCGCGTGGGCCTCGAAGGGGACCTCGATCTCGCCATGGCCGAGGGTCACGCCCCGCTCGCTATCGTCAACGACTACCTGCTCGATGGCATGCGCGAGGTGGGCACGCTCTTCGCCAGCGGCGAGATGCAACTGCCCTTCGTCCTGCAGTCCGCGGAGACCATGAAGAGCGCGGTAGCGCACCTGGAGCCCTTCATGGAGAAGAGCGACCAGGGGGGACGGGGCAAGGTCGTCCTGGCCACGGTCAAGGGCGACGTCCACGACATCGGCAAGAACCTCGTCGACATCATCTTGACCAACAACGGCTACGAGGTGATCAATCTCGGCATCAAGGTCGGCATCAACGAGATGCTCGCCGCCGTCGAGGAGAACCACGCCGACGCTCTGGGCATGAGCGGACTCCTGGTCAAGTCCACCCTGATCATGCGCGAGAACCTCGAGCTGATGAACGAACGCGGGATGGCCAATGTCCCGGTCCTGCTCGGCGGCGCGGCCCTGACGCGCACCTACGTCGAGCGCGACCTGCGCGAGACCTACCAGGGTCGCGTCTTCTACGGCAAGGACGCCTTCGAGGGCCTGCGCGTGCTGGACCGCCTGGGCGAGATCGCCAAGAGCGGTGAGGTCGACGAGGCCTTCGGTCGCGAGATCTCCCAGAAGAACGTCCACCGCAAGATCCGCGGCGAACAGGGCGAGGCCCCGGCCGACCTGCCCGCGCGCAGTCCCGAGGTCGACGTGGACAACCCGCTGTTCCCCCCGCCATTCCTGGGCAGCCGCGTGGCCAAGGGCATGTCGGTCGACGAGATCAGCGACTTCTTGAACCTCACCGCGCTCTTTCGCAATCAGTGGGGCTTTCGCCCCGAGGACGGTGAGGACGACCCCGCCTTCAAGGAGCGCGTGGGGGCGACGCTGCGCGAACAATTGGCCATCGCCAAGGCCGAGGGCTTGCTCACCCCTCAGGTGGTCTGGGGCCACTTCCCCGCCGCGTCCGAGGGCGACGACCTGATCATCTACACCGACGACACCCGTCGCGACGAGGCGACGCGCTTTCACTTCCCGCGCCAGCACGTCGCGCCGTTCTTGTGCATCGCCGACTTCTTCCGGCCGGTGACCAGTGAGGACAAGGACTACGCCAGCTTCATGTTGGTCACGATGGGCGCGCGCGTCTCGGAGCGCTGCGCGGAGCTCTTCGCACAGAACCGCTACGGCGACTACCTGTTACTGCACGGTCTGGGTGTGGAGATGGCCGAGGCCTTGGCCGAGATGTGGCACCAGCGCATCCGCCAGGAACTCGGCTACCAAGAGGAGGACGGCCCCTCGCTCTTTGGGCTCTTTCGCCAGCAGTACCGCGGGGGACGCTACTCGTGGGGCTACCCGGCCTGCCCCGACCTCACCGACAACGCCAAGGTCGCCGAGCTGCTCGAGGCCAGTCGCATCGGCGTCGAGGTCTCCGAAGGCTTCCAGCTGCATCCCGAGCAGACCACCGACGCGATCATCTGCCATCACCCCATGGCCAAGTACTTCGTCGCCTGAGCCCGCGCCTCAGAAGGCCGGACGCCGATCAATCTCCATCATGCGTTCGGGATGAGCGACGGCTTGGAATCCCACCTTGGCGTAGACGCCCTGGGCGTCACGAGTGGCGAGCATGATGCGACGCAGTCCTTGGGCGCTCCAGTGCTCCACGATCTCGCCCACCATCCACGTCGCCAGACCTCTGCCGCGATGCGCCTCGGCCACGAAGACGTCGCCGATCCAGCCGAAGCTCACCTGGTCGGTGATCATCCTGGCGCAGGCGACCATCTCGCCCTCGACGTGCACGATGCCGTACAGGTGCGAATGGGCGACTGACGTCGCCACGGCCTCGCGGCTACGTCCCCGTGCCCAGTACGCCTCACGCGACAACCACGCGTGCATGACGTCGAGGGACAACTGGCCCGCGTCATCGGTGAGGCGATAGTCACCGCGGCGCCTCTCGTCGAAGAGTTCGCTCACGGCCTCACGACCGGCGGGGGCGAAGTCCTCACGGCGCCGCGACGACTATCGACGCGTCGGTAGGGCCAGGGGCGTCGCGTCACTCAGCGCCTCGCGCGCGTGGTAGCTCGACCTCGTCAACGGTGAGGACTGGACGTGGGCGAGACCCGCGCGCCGACCGCGCCGGGCCAGGTCGTCGAACTCCGCCGGTTCCCAGTAGCGCGCGACGGGCAGATGCTTGGCGGTGGGCCGCAGGTACTGACCAATGGTGGCGATCGAGACGCCCACCGACGCCAGGTCGACCAGGACCTCTTCGACCTCGTCGGCCGTCTCACCCAGGCCCACCATCATGCCCGACTTCGTGGTGAGTCCGGCCGCCGCCGAGCGAGCCAGTACGGTCAGCGATCGGTGGTAGGCCGCACTCGGACGCACCGCCCGTTGCAGGCGCGCCACCGTCTCCATGTTGTGGTTCATGACGTCGGGTCGCGCGTCGATGATGAGCTGTAGCGCGGCGCGGTCGCCCTTGAGGTCACTGATGAGCACCTCGACGTTGGTCTCGGGCGAGCGTTCGCGGATCGCGCGGATGGTGTCGGCGATCGCGCCGGCCCCGCCATCGGCGAGGTCGTCGCGCGCGACGCAGGTCACCACGGCGTGCCTGATGTTTAGCCG
>JAJZFO010000206.1:0-2414 GCA_021805305.1 Actinomycetes bacterium
CGAGGTGATCCGCGCGATCAGCGACGGTCCCGAGGGCGATGACGCCGAGGACGAGGGGGAGTAATGGCCAACTGGACTGACTTCTTCGGTGGCTTCAAACTCACCCTCGCGCACCTGGGCAAGCCACGGGTGACCAACTCCTACCCCAAGGTGAAGCGGCCCAAGCAGCCCCGTCAGCACGGGCGACACGTCCTCAACCGTTACGAGGACGGCCTGGAGAAGTGCATCGGCTGTGAGTTGTGCGCGGGCGTGTGTCCGGTGAACTGCATCTACGTGCGCGGTCTGGACAATCCCCCCGACCACCCCGTGTCACCGGGTGAGCGATACGGCTACGTCTACGAGATCAACTACCTGCGCTGCATCCACTGCGACCTGTGCGTGGAGGCGTGTCCCACCCAGGCCATCACCGAATCCAAGATGTTCGAGTTCTCCTTCACCAACCGGGCGGACGCGATCTACACCAAGCGCCAGTTGCTCGTCGACGACGAGGGCTTCCCCCAGCGACTGCCGTGGGAGGATTGGCGACCGGGTGAGGCGCAGATGACCGGTGGGTGGATGCGGGCGACCTCGCCGGCCGGCGACGCCGCCTTCGAAGGCGTCGCCCAGTGGAGCGGGGACCTCGGCGCGGGCGTGCGGGCGGCCGAAGCTGGCCAGAGCGGCGTGCGCGATGACGCGGCGACGGGGTCCAAGCAGATCCGTGAGGTGTTCTCGCGCCACCTGCAGCCCGACGACGTCCCGTTGGACCAACGGGGTCTGCAAGGATTGCTCACGATGATCGAGCAGAAGCGGCCGCGGCGACGCAATCGGGGGGAGGCGTGATGTTCGCGACCACCTACGCCGTCACCGACGTGCTCGTCTTCGCCGGCGCCACCTTGCTCATCATCACCGGCGCGCTGGGCGTGATCGTCATGAAGAACCCGGTGCACTCCGCGCTCAGCCTGATCCTGGCCCTGCTCGGGGTGGCGGTCGCCTTCCTCGCGCAGAACGCGGACTTCCTGGCCGCCGTCGAGATCATCGTCTACGCCGGGGCCATCGTGGTCCTCTTCCTGTTCGTCATCATGTTCCTAGGTGTGGACAAGTCCCAGCACCCCCACGTCGAACCGCTGGTGGGACAGCGCTGGCTGGCGGCGCTGGGCGTCCTGGTCACCGTGGCCGGCGTCGTGGCGCTGATGGCCAACTCGCACTGGGTGAGCGGCGTGATGTCGAGTTCCACCGGCGGTGTCGCCCTGGCGCCGGGCGCGGGCAATGTGACCCAACTCGGCGACTCGGTCTTCACCACCTACCTGCTCTCCTTCGAGGCGACGGCGGGCCTGCTCATCATCGCCGTGGTGGGAGCGGTACTGCTGGCGCGCCGCGAGCGCCCGGCCGACGCCGACCGCGACGACGACCTCATCGATGGCGACCACTTCGACGCCGACGACCACAACGACGGCGAAGGCCGCGAGGGCGACGTGGGTTCCGAGGGGGAGTGGTGGAACGTGAAGGCGCCAGCCACCGAGGAGGTGGAGTCATGAGCGTGCCCGCGTCGTGGTACCTCGTCCTGGCGGCGGTCCTCTTCGGTATCGGCGCGTTCGGCGTCCTCACCAGGCGCAGCGCGCTCATCATGTTCATGTGCATCGAGCTGATGCTCAACGCGGTCAACCTCACCTTCGTCACCTTCGCGCGCACCATGAGTGACATCGGCGGTCAGACGACCGTGTTCTTCATCATGGTGGTGGCCGCGGCCGAGGTCACCGTCGGCCTGGGCATCGTCGTCGCGGTGTTCCGTCGTCGAGCGTCGACCTCGGTCGACGAGCTCTCGGAGTTGCAGGGCTGATGTCGCACCTCGCCCCCCTCATCCTGGTCCTGCCACTGCTGGGCTTCCTCCTCGTGGTGCTGAACGGCAAGTCCCTGAGTGATCGGGGCGTCGGTCTCATCGCGACCGGTGTGGTCGCCCTGAGCTTCGTGGTGACGGTGATCACCTTCGTTCTCCTGCTGCACGACCGTACGCGCGAGGTCACGATCAACCTGTTCACGTGGATTTCGGTCGATACGCTGCACGTGCCCGCCGCCATCTTGGTGGACCCGCTCTCGATCACCATGAGTCTCTTCGTCACCGGGATCTCGGCGCTCATCCACCTCTACTCCACCGCCTACATGGAGGGGGAGAAGGACTTCCGAAAGTTCTTCCTCTACCTCAACCTCTTCGTGTTCTCGATGCTCACCTTGGTACTGGCCAACAACCTGGTGCTCACCTTCGTCGGGTGGGAGGGCGTCGGGGTCTGCTCCTACTGGTTGGTGAGCTTCTACTTCGACCGCGAGTCGGCGGCCTCGGCGGGTAAGAAGGCCTTCGTCTACAACCGCGTCGGCGATATCGGGTTGCTGCTGGCGATGTTCCTGCTCTTCGTGCACACCCACACCCTGACGTACCTGGG
>JAJZFO010000206.1:2424-5292 GCA_021805305.1 Actinomycetes bacterium
GCGCTACTGCTCGCCGCGACGGGTAAGAGCGCCCAGATTCCCCTCTTCAACTGGTTGCCCGACGCCATGGAGGGCCCGACGCCGGTGTCGGCCCTGATCCACGCGGCCACCATGGTCACTGCGGGCGTCTACCTCCTGGTACGCATGTCCCCGGTGCTCGCGCTTTCGTCGTCGGGTCGCATGACCATCGCGGTCATCGGTGGCGTCACCGCCTTCGTGGCCGCGACCATCGCCACGGCGCAGAAGGACATCAAGAAGGTCCTCGCCTTCTCCACCGTGTCCCAGATCGGGTACATGGTCCTGGCGGTGGGCGTCGGCGCCTACGGCGCGGCCATCTTCTTGATGGTGAGCCACGCGTTCTTCAAGGCGCTGCTCTTCCTCGGATCGGGCTCGGTCATCCACTCCCTGGGTGGCGAACAGGACATGCGCAAGATGGGCGGTCTCGCCCGGTGGCTGCCCCTCACCTTCCCCACGTTCCTGGTCGGCTGGCTCTCGATCTCGGGGGTGCCCCCGTTCTCGGGCTTCTGGGCCAAGGGCGACGTCCTGAGCAACGTCTTCGCCCACAACAAGCCCCTGTGGGCGTTGGGCGTGATCACCGCGATCCTCACCGCGTACTACATGAGCCGGCTCTTCATGCTCACCTTCCGCGGCAGCGAGCGCTTCCGCGAGGTGACCCACCAGCACGACCCCCACGAATCCCCTCTCGCCATGACCGCCCCGCTGGTGATCCTGGCCACGCTCAGCCTGCTCGGCGGTCTGCTCGACCTGCCCTGGGCCCACGGCTTCTCGCTCACCCGCTTCCTGTCGCCGACCTTTGGGTTCGTGGCGCCCTCCGCCGCCCAGAGCACCATGCTCCAGACCGGCCTGGCCCTCGTCGACGTGGTCGCCGCCCTGATCGGCCTGTTCGCCGCGTTCACCATCTGGCGCACCAACGTGGAGTCGAGCACGTTCGAACGGCCCTTCTTCGAGCACGTGTGGCGTTGGGACGACGCCTACGACGCGGTGCTCGCGCGGCCGCTCGAACACCTCGCCCAGGTGTCCAACGACGTCGTGGAGAACCGCATCATCGATGGCGCGGTCGAAGGCCTGGGGGGTTCCGTGCAACGCAGTGGTGAGGGGATCCGCAAGCTCCAGGCGGGCCTGGTGCGCCAGTACGCCCTGGCCATGGTGCTGGGCGTGACCGTGATCGTGGTCTACCTCGTCGGACGGGTGAGGTAACGATGCACTCATCATTGTGGTTGGGCGCGCTCATCGTGCTGCCGTTGGTGGGAGCGATGGTCGCGATGATCGTCCGGCGTCGCCCCGGCGCCTCCTACGCCGTCGCCGTCGGCTTCGCCACTCTCGAGGTGGTCGTGTCCCTGGTGGTCGCCCTGTTGTACTCGAGCCACGTGACCAACGCCGGGACCTTTGACTTCGTGAGTCGCCGCGTGGTCTCGGCGCCCCTCGGCCTCGCCTACGACGTGGCGCTCGACGGGGTCAGCCTGCTCATGGTGGTGCTGACCGCGCTGGTGCTGTGGCTGTCACTGCTCGGCGGGCGTGATCGACGCCGCGAGCCGGCCTTCGTGTCCTGGCTGCTGATCCTCACCGGGCTCACCATGGGGGCCTTCGTGTCGCACGACGTGCTCGAGTTCTTCGTCTTCTTCGAACTCACGCTGGTGCCGTGTTACTTCATCATCTCGGGGTGGGGTGGACGCGAGCGTTCGCGCGCGGCGCTCAAGTTCTTCCTCTACACCTTCAGCGCCTCGGCGTTCCTGCTCATCGGCATCTTGTACATGGGCTTCGCCTACCAGCACCAGCACCCGACCTCGGGGCTGACCTTCGCCTACGGAGCCCTGTCGAGTACCGCGATGTCGCACCCGGTGGCCGTCTGGCTCTTCGTGGGCTTCGCCCTGGCCTTCGGCGCCAAGGCGCCGATCTGGCCGCTGCACACCTGGTCGCCGCTGACCTACGCCGAGGCGCCCACCGCCGGGTCCATCGAGCTCTCCGCGCTGCTGGCCAAGCTCGGCAGCTACGGACTGCTGCGCTTCGCGGTGGGGCTGCTGCCCGCCGCGCAAGTGAGCGTGCGACCCTACGTCTTGACCCTGGCGGTGATCGGCATCCTGTACGGATCGATCCTCGCGTGCGTGGCCAAGGACCTCAAGCGCTTCGTCGCCTACTCCTCCCTGGCCCAGATGAGCTTCATCACCCTGGGCATCATGTCGGGCTCGACCATCGGCGTCACCGGCGCGGTGCTATTGATGTTCAACCACGGCATCATCACCATCGGCTTCTTCCTCATCATCGGCTTCCTCGAACGGCGCCGCTCGAGCACCCAGATCGCTGACTTCACCGGCCTCCAGGGCCCCGCCCCGGTCATGTCGGCCCTCTTCACGATCGCGATGCTCGCCTCCATCGGACTGCCCGGCCTCTCGGGATTCGTCTCGGAGTACCTGATCCTGATCGGCACCTTCACCACCCACGCGTGGTGGAGCGCCGTCGCGGCCCTGGGGGTGCTCGCCTCGGCGGTCTATCTCCTCTGGGCCTACCAGCGGGTCTTCCACGGTCGCGCCGAGGGGGCCAACGCGCAGGTCGCCGACGCCTCCGGCGGCGAGCGCTGGGTCCTGGTCCCCGTCGTGGTGCTGATCGTCGTGCTCGGGGTGTTCCCCAAGCCCGTGCTGGACCGCATCACGCCGTCGGTGCACAACTTCGTCACCCAGGTGGCGACGGCGGGGGCGTTCAAATGATCGCCACCCTCGCCATGCCCTCGATCCACTACCTGGTCATCGTCCCGGTCCTCATCTTCTTCGGTGCGTCCTTGTTCCTACTCATCGCCTCGGCGATGTGGCGCCGGGCGGTGCCGACGTCGTTCACCACGCTGGTCACCGTCCT
>JAJZFO010000360.1 GCA_021805305.1 Actinomycetes bacterium
GCGACGCGGGTTACGACGGTGTCCAACTCGGCGAGGACGCCTACTTGGGGGTTGGTCTCGATCTGGTGAGTCGTCTGAGCGACCGCGGACTAGGGGCGTGTGGCGCGTCGCTCGACGTCGCCGTGGTGGGCCGCGAGGACCTTCGCGAGGCTCGTCGGGTCATTGACGGAGTGCTCGACACGCTCGACAACCTTCGCGGACGTTTGCCCGGCCCGGCGCCCCACGTGGTGCTGGGCGACGCCGGTGATCCGTGGCGCCGCGCGAATCCGGGAGTGGCGTACCTCGCCCCCGAGACCCGGGGCCGCGACAGTGACGCCCGCACGTCCTTCCACGAGGGAGTGCGTGCGCTCGTGACACACTGTCGAGAGCGCGAGTTCGAGGCCGTCCTGCGGCCTCGCGTGGGGAGCTTGGTGGAGGCGCCTCGGGAGATCGACGCCGTGTTGAGCGAGACCGACGTCGGACTCTGTCTCGACACGGGGCAGATTCTCCTCGGTGGGGGTGACCCCGTGGCGATCCTTCGCGAGTGGGGATCGCGCGTCGGACTCGTCTATCTCAAGGACGCGAGTCTCGCGAGGATGCGCGACGTCATCGACCGCGAGGAACCCTCCATCTCGGTCTGGTCGCACGAGGTCGTCGGCCGATTGGGTGACGGCGACGTCGACCTCACCGGCGTCCTGCAGCAGCTCCAGGCGATCGACTACGCCGGCTGGCTCGTCGTGGAGCAGGACGTCAATCCCCAGCGGGCAGGGTGGCTCGCTCGCGCCCTCGACGACCAGCGTCGCAATCGAGAGTTCCTCCATCGTCAGGGCGTGTAGTCATTCCGCTCTCGGACGCGTCCTTCCACCGTGGCTCTCAGGGTGCAGTCGCGACGGCACCGTCGGCGGCCGTCGCGCGGTCCCTAACTGAACGCGTACTCTGGGCGCAGCCCGGACTTGATCTCCTCGCGCACGAGGAACTGGGCCAAAGGAAGGTCTTCGGCGTGCGTCACGCCGATGCAGCGTGAACTCGTCTCCAAGACCGTGAAGGCCATTGCGTCGCGCGCCATGGTGTTGGCGACGAAAGTCGGTAGGAGGACCTCGGGGCTGGCATCGAAGTCATGTTCTTGCACCTCGCGATGCAGCAATGGCCAGATGTTGGGCTGGAAGCCCCAGAGGTTCATGGACACCAGCGCCTCGGGGGAAAGGAATCGCGGGACGAGCCCGTCGTCGGCCTCGAGCCCGTCAGCGGTGAAGTGGACGTTGCGCCTCTCCTCGACGTGCGTCAGTCGTCCGTTGCTCACCTGGCACGTGCCGCGCGACACGGGCAGGTCGCCCACGAGCGAGTTCTCCAGCTGGAACGCCACCAAGCAACAGTCGGGGCTCTCACTGAGGTGCCCGCCGAGCTTCATCAGCGCGTCGAGGCCGTAGAGGTCGTCGGCGTTGGAGACCCCGAAGGGCACGCGAGGGTCCACGTATTCCTCGGCCGCCAGGACCGCGTCCACGGTGCCCCGCAACTTCTCCTGGAAGGCGAAGGACACCTTGTGACTCGTGGGCCAGCGTTCGGCCACGTGGGTTTGGATGGTGGGACCCGTGTCGCGATTGACCACGATGACGATGTCGTCGAATCCCGCGGTGATGGCGTCGGAGGCGATGAGGTCGATAACCCCCTCGCCGTGACGGCCAATGGGGGCAAGCTGTTTGAGTCCACCGTAACGACGGGCCCGTCCGGCAGCCAAGATCACGAGAGTCGGTCCGCTCATGACGCCAAGGTAATCAACCTGATGGCGCCCGTCAAGTCAGGGGAGGGACTCTATGCCCCCTCTAAGAATCCTCGCGTGGCGTCTTAGGGTCGCGAACAGTTGAGGGAGGTCGAAGTAGCGATGGAGCGACCTCATCCTGTGGTCGGGAGTCACCCTTCGAAGCCGACCTCGCGCGACAAGAGCGGTGGGAGGATGTCGGCATCGTTCGCGTGCGCAGTGCGGAGTGTCCCTTCGTCATCCGTACCTCTTGCTCCGCGATCCGTGGGATCGCTAGTACATCGTGGGTCCACGCCTTCTCGCGGCGACGACCGTCGATGGCCCTCTGTCATCGAAGGAGGACCGACCAGTGCGGTGATGGGTCGTCAGTTAGGCTGAGGGCCTGGGGCCGTAGCTCAGTGGTTAGAGCAGGGGACTCATAATCCCTGGGTCGTGGGTTCGATCCCCACCGGCCCTACTCAGTAGATGCGATCTCCTCAGACTTCTGGTGACAACCTCACCTGGCCCTCGAAACTCGGGGCGGTTCAGCCAGTTGTCACCGCCATCGCTCGTCATCACCTAACATTCATGCATCATTCTTGCGGCGCTCTTCAAGCTTTCACGTCCAGGGATAGTGGTGATCGCGGTGACGATGGCACCTCACTGTCGCCAATGTGGAGTCGAGACATGTGGGGATCTATAGGTATGTCCATCGGAGGTGGGTGAGCGCGTGGGTTGGGTAGGTTCGCGGGTAACGGCGCGGATGGTGCACGCGGTCCTGACGGTTGTCGCCCTCGTGACGGCGACGTCCGTGGCTCTCACCCTCCCCGCGGCGGGCGCTAGTACTTCGTCGACGACCACTTCGACACCCGTCGCTTCGGGCGCGCAGTGGCAGACCGCCTGGACGTCGCCGATGGACTACTTCTACTCGAACGAGGCCCACCAGCCGATCCCGGCGTCCAACGCCACCTACCGTGACATCGCTCAACTCGCCGTCGGGGGGCAGTCGATCAAGATCCAGCTCTCCAACACCTGGAGCACGACGCCGACCACCTTCGCCGCGGTGACCATCGGGGTGCAACAGAGTGGGGCCGCGGTCGTCGCGGGCTCCCTCGTTCCCGTCACCTTCCAGGGGCGTTCCTCGATCACGATCGCGGCGGGACAACGTGTGATGAGTGACCCGGTCGCCATCAGCGTGCGCGCGGGGGAGTCGTTGTCGATCAGCCTCTGGGTCGCCAGCTCGGCGACGGTGAGCCTCCACAACTGCTGCGTCGGACACATCGACTCCTACGGCACCGTCGACGGTGCGGGAAACCAGGTCCACAACCCCTCAGCGGCGAAGTTCATCTACGCCGACTACAACATGCGCTGGTTGTCGGCCATCGCCGTTTCGGGCACGCCCGCTCAGGCGACCGTCGTCGCCTTCGGTGATTCCATCACCGAGGGCTTCAACAACTCGGGAGTGGGTTGGCCCACGCCTCTGCAGCAGCGCATCTCCCAGTTGCCCCCCGATCAACAAGTGTCGGTGGTGGATGAGGGCATCGCGGGGAACACCGTTTCGGTGTTCCCTCCGTACACCTCCTACGCTGAGGTGGACGGCGGACTGCCGGGCGTGACCCGGGTGGGACCAGACGCACTTGACCTCCCGGGGGTGAAGTACATCGTCATGCTCCTGGGGACGAACGACATCTGGTTCGGGGCCGGCGGTGAGAACATGAAGCATCCCATCGCGCCCTACGGGTCGGCCGCCTCGATCGAGGCGGCCATGAGCTCGATCATCGCCCAGTCGCACGCGCACGGCGTCAAGATCATCGGCGCGACGCTTCTACCGCGATCGTCCTTCAACGGTGGCAACGGCGAGAGCCGCGAGATATGGACGCCGTCGGACCAGTCCATCCTCACGGCCGTGAACGCGTGGATCCTCTCGCCCCAGTCGGGGTTCGACGCGACCATCAACCTCGGTGCCGTGATGGGTGACGTCTACAACGGCGCGTGCCAGCCCGCGACGCCCTTCGCTCCTTACTACACCGTCGACAACCTCCACCCCAACACCGCCGGTCAGACCGCGATGGCGAACGCCATCTCGACCACCCTCTTCGGGATCCCCCAGGCGCCCCAGGTCACCTCGTCGGTCGTGGCCACCCCCACGCCGAACTGCCCCGCGGCGACGCTCGCCGCACAGGTTCTGGCCAAGGGACGCGCGATCCCGACGACGACGACCTCCACCACGACGAGCACGACGACCACCACGACCACGACCATCGCGCCCACGCATCGCGGCGTCGTCGCGCGGGTCGTGTCCTGGGCCAAGGTCCTGGGCATCGTTCTCGCGGTCCTCGCGGTCATCGTGGTCATCCTGCGCATCCGCCGACGGCGGCGAGCGATCCGTCGACGTCAGCAGGCGCGCGCCGCGATCCGCGACTACCGCAGGCCCGGCGGACCGCCTCCACCCGGTGGATCGCCACGACGCAGAAGGTAGCGGTAGCGCACGAAGTCCTCACCGCTTCGACTCGTCACGTCACCGTCGGCGATCCAGCCGAGTCGCTCGTAGAAGCCGCGCGCGTCTTGGTCGGGTGGGGTAACGAGCACCATCTCGTCGAGTTGCGCCTCTCGTCCCTGCTCCAGTGCCGCCAGGACCAGGACCCGTCCGGCCCCGAGTCCTTGGCGTTCGGGGCGCACGAGGACGTGCGTGATCTCCCCGATCCGCGGGCCTCGTTCGACCGTCGACCCCCCGGTCGCTGCGCCGTGGCGCCGCGATGTCACGAGGCGCGCCACGCCACGAAGGTAGCGACGGCCCCGGGTGATGATGAGGTCCTTCGCCAGGGCCGGGTGTCCGGCGGCGTAGAGCGCTAGACGCGAGGCCAGGCGCCAGCCACTCCGTCGGACCATGGCGTTCATGTGCGACGTCGTGTCGATGGCACCCAGGAGGGTGCCGACCAGTTCACCCTGTTCGTCGACCGCCGCCAGGCTGATGGCGTCGGGCGCCTCGATCCAGGCCCGGTAGTAGGCACGCATGAATGCCGGACCGTATCGGACGAGGAACTCCATGTCGAGCACGCGCGCGTGCAACGCGGCGGCCACTGCGACGTCGGTCCGAGTGAGCGGCCGGACCCGGACCGGTTCGGTCATCGTCGACCGGTAGGATGTTGGACGCAGAGGTCACTGCTACTTACCCGCATGATAGGAAGACCCTACCAAATTGACTCGATTCCGTTGACGCGTCGCAGTGTGACACGCACCGATCAATTTCACTCACCGCGGTGCCGCCGGTAACGCGACGCACGCGGCGCCGCCGAGCGGTCATGCGCCGCCGCGCTCTCCTCGGCGCGGTGCTCGTCGCCCTCGTGGTCTGGGCGGTGTCCTCGACGTTCTCGGGCGGGTCGCCACACGCCGCCACGACGTCAACAACGTCGACGACGACCACGACGACCACGACGACCATCGTGCCGACGGGTGCCTCGCACTACGCCGTGGGGACGATCACGCTCACTCTCCAGGAGCCCGTCGCCACCGGGACTCCGGCACGGACCCTGCCGACC
>JAJZFO010000205.1 GCA_021805305.1 Actinomycetes bacterium
CCTGCCGGTGCCTGAAGTACCGGTGCCCGACGGCGCCGCGCTGCGCAGTTTCGTCCCCGGCCACGACGAGAGCGCCTGGCTGGCGCAGAACAACGCGGCGTTCGCCGATCACCCCGAACAGGGCGCGTGGCTGCTCGACGACCTCCAAGAACGCATCCGCGAGCCGTGGTTCGATCCGTCGGGGTTCTTGATCCTGGACATCGGCGGCCGCATCGCCGCGTCGTGTTGGACGAAGGTGCACGAACTCTACCGTGACCGATTCGGTGAGATTTACGTCATCTCGGTCGACCCCCGGTTCCAGGGTCGCGGCCTGGGCCGCGTCATGCTGTCCCAGGGCCTGGCCTCGCTGCGCCGTCGCGGGGTCCAGCGCGCACTGCTCTTCGTCGACGCCGATAACGCGAGCGCGCAGCGGCTCTACCGGGGCTTCGGCTTCGTCCTGGAGCGTGAGGACCAGTTACTGCAGTTCCGCCGGGGTCAGTGACTCCCGACGAGTCGACCCACCCCGAAGGTCACGACGGCGGCGAGTCCCGTGACCGCCACCTGTCGCAGACTCCACTTGAGCACGCCCCGACGCGTAAACAGGCCGATGGCCCCACCCACGCCCGCCGAGCCGGCGGCGGCGAAGCCGACCGACCACCACACCTCGTTACCGGTCGCCGACCACAGCCAGGGCAGCAGCGGAATGAACGCGCCGGTGGCGAAGGTGAGCAGCGACGACCCCGCGGCCGCCCAGGGCGATCCGGTGGCCGAGGGGTCCACCCCCAACTCCTCGCGCACGTGGGTCTGCAGGGCGAGTTCGGGGTCGCGCATCAAGTCAACGGAGAGCCGGTCCGCCAGATCCGCTTCGATGCCGCGCGCCTTGAACATCTCGCGTAACTCGTAGCGCTCCTGGACCGGGTCGTCCTGCAGGGATTGGCGTTCGACGCCGATCTCGTACTCCAGTAACTCCTTGGTGGCGCGCATCGACAGCCACTCGCCGCTCGCCATCGAGAACCCGCCCGCGATGAGCGTCGCCACACCCGCGAGACGTACGACGTTATGACCGGGTGAGGCCCCCGCGAACCCGAGGAGAAACGAGGTGTTGGTGACGAGCCCGTCGCTGATGCCGAAGATCCCCGCCCGGATCCATCCGTCGGAGATTTGACGATGATGCTCTTGGGGTGAATGGTCGGCCATGGGTGCCAGTTTAGGTCCGAAGACCCGACACCCCGGGGTCGAATTGCCCGGTAAGGTGGTCGCGGAGGCCCCCTTGTCACGAAGAATTCACTCTATTGAAGACCTCCGTTCGTTGGTGGGCGAAGACGTGGGCCCCTCGCAGTGGGTGAACGTGTCGCAACGGATGATCACCGCGTTCGCCGACGCGACGGGTGATCACCAGTGGATCCACGTGGACGAGGCTCGCGCCGCCCAGGGGCCGTACGGTCGCACCATCGCCCACGGGTACTTGATCCTGTCCCTGATTCCGACTCTCTTGAACGACGTGCTCGTCGTCGATCTACCGGGCACCCGCCTGAACTACGGCGTCAATCGGGTGCGCTTCATCACGCCGGTGCCCGAGGGCCACGCGATTCGCCTCGGCGTGGTGGTGGCGAGCGTGGAGGCGGCCGACCGGGGGTGGCACATCGTGCTCGACGCCACCATCGAGCTCCAGGACGCGCTCAAGCCGGCGTGCGTGGCGCAGGTTCTCTACCGGTGGTACGGCGAATGAGTGTCGCGCCCCTACCCACCGGTGAGGAGAAGACCCGGCAGGTCCGCGCCATGTTCGACGCCATCGCCGGCCGTTACGAGTTGGTGAACAAGATGATGACCTTCGGCCTCGACGCGCGGTGGCGTCGTCGTGCGGTGGCGGACCTGCGTCTGCCCCCGCAGAGTCTGGTGCTCGACGTCGCGGCCGGTACCGGCGATTTCACCCGGGAGCTCGAGCGCCACGGTCAGCGAGCCGTGGCCACCGATCTGAGCTACGGCATGTTAAGCGCGGGACGCCAGATGCCGCGACGAGTGCAGGCGGACGCCTCCGCCCTGCCGTTTCGCACGGGGAGTTTCGACGGTCTGACCTGTGGTTACGCACTGCGCAACTTCACCGACCTCGAGGTGACCCTGCGCGAGATGGCCCGCGTCGTGCGACCCGGCGGGCGCCTCTCCCTCCTCGAGGTCGCCGAGCCCGAGCGGGGACTCTTGCGCACGGGCTTTCGAATCTGGTTTCGTCGCGTCGTGCCGTTCATCGGTTCACTGGTTTCGGATCGCGCGGCGTACCACTACCTCCCGCGCTCGACGGCGTACCTGCCCTCGAGCGACGAGATCGTGGCGATACTGAACGCGTCGGGATTCAGCGCGGTCAACCACCGGCGCGTCATGGGAGGACTGTCCCAGCAATTCATTGCGACGAGGATCGGTTGATGTTCGTTCGTCGCCGTATCGAACCGATCACGCCCACGCAACTGCGCACGCTCGGCGCCCGCGGCGGATGGCTTCTCGAGTCACCCGACACCCTGCGCGTCGGCTGGGGCGGCGTGGCCGCCTCGCTGGCCCTCCCCCACGGGCTGGCCGACCCGTCGGCGCTGCGAGCGCACCTCGGCGCCTTCGACCTACGCGGTGACGCGGGTCCCGCCGGCAGTGGCGTCGTGGCCATGGGCTCACTCCCGTTCAATCGGGGGGCACCCAGTCGACTCGACGTGCCGCGCGGTCTCATCACGCAGAGCGCCGAGGGCACCTGGGTCACCGCGCTCGACGACTGGGACGTCCAGCGGGCGATCGAGGGCCAGGTCCCCGCGCTCCAGGAGGTGCAGGTGGCGCGCAGCGTCACCTATCGACCGTCGCCCGAAGAGTACGCGCACCACGTCGCGGCGGCGGTCGAACTTTTACGCCGCAAGGAGATCGACAAGGTCGTGCTCGCGCGCGCCGTCATCGGCACGGTGGAGCACCCCATCGATTGCGGCGCGCTCGCGCACCGCCTTCGCGTACGCGAGCCCTCGTGCACCATCTACGCCGCGCCCACGACCGACGGTCGTCGCTACGTCGGGGCGAGTCCCGAGCTCCTCGTGCGACGCCTCGGCGAGGACGTGACGTGTCACCCACTCGCCGGTACGATTGCCATTCCTCCCGACGTCGACCCCGACGACTACCACACCTGGTTGCTGGGCAGCGCGAAGAACCTTCACGAACACAGCGTGTTGATCGATGACGTCGTCACCACGCTCGGACGCTTCTACGACGACATCGTCGTCGACGCGACGCCCTCGATCGTGACGTTGCGCACGATCGCGCACCTGGGGACGTGGATCCGTGGCCACCAGAACGATCCGTCGCTCGCGCCCGACGTGATGGAGTTGCTCAACGCGTTGCACCCCACGGCCGCCGTCGGCGGTATCCCGCGGGTGCCGGCGTACGATCTGCTCCAGCGCCTGGAACCCTTCGACCGCGGGCACTACGCCGGGCCCGTCGGCTGGGTCGACCAGCACGGTGACGGAGAGTTCTGGATCGGGATCCGCGGCGTCCTCATCGACGGCGCGGATTTCGAGGCGTGGGCCGGTGCCGGGATCGTCAGCGAGTCCGATCCCATCGCCGAACGCGAGGAGACCCGCGACAAGCTCGCTAGCGTCCTGAGCTCGGTAGTACTCGATCGGATCTAGTCGCGACGAACGGGCGCTGCAGCGCCCACTTGGTGACCAGCCAGAGTGCTTCGTAGACGATGAACGAACTCATTTTGGAGTCACCGCGTTCGCGGTCGCTGAAGGTGATGGGCACCTCGGTGATGCTCGCGCCGGCGCGACGGGCCCGATAGGTCATCTCGATTTGAAAACCGTACCCGTCGGCGCGCACGTGGTCGTAGCCGATCTTCTCGAGGGCCGAGCGGGAGTAGACACGGTACCCCGCGGTGGCGTCGGCCACGCGCAAGCCCAGCATGAGCGACGCGTACCGGTTGCCGCCGCGCGACAACAGGCGACGCGAGAGCTTCCATTGGGGAATGTGCCCGCCGGGCACGTAGCGCGATCCAATGACCACCTCGTGGCCGCGGGCGGCCTCTAAGAGTTGGGGCAGCGCGTGGGGGTCGTGGGAGAAGTCGCAGTCGATCTCGACGAAGGTGTCGTAGCCCCGCTCGAGGCCCCACGCGAAGCCGGCGCGGTAGGCCCCACCGAGCCCCCCCTTGCCCTCACGGCGCAGGACGGCGATGTCGTGGAGTTCGTCGGCGCAGCGCTGCGCGACGCGCGCGGTGCCGTCGGGGCTCGCGTCGTCGACGACGAGGATATGCGCCTCGGGCACGACCACGCTCAGGGCGCGGAGCATCATCTCGATGTTGAGAACCTCGTTGTACGTGGGGAGTACCACGAGAAGACGCATCACTGAATTCTACTGAGGTGGCGTAGACTGCTCTCGTCAGTGTCGCTGGTGAGAGCGCCGTATTCCGACTCGTTGAGAGATTCTTATGACCGAAGCCCCCAAGCGGCGATTTTCG
Source organism: Actinomycetes bacterium (assembly GCA_021805305.1). The sequence goes on from JAJZFO010000205.1 coordinate 4,454, forward strand.
ATGCCGCGCGAGATTCGCATCATCCTCAGCGTCGGATCGCTGCTCTTCGTGTTCGAGTACCTGGTGCTGCCCCAGTTCGCCTCGGCCCGCCACTCGCTGCACCTGCTCGCCCAGCTCAACCCCCTGCTGGTGGCGGTGGCGGTCGTCTTGGAGATGGCCGCGATCTACGCCTACGTGGAGTTGACCCGCGCCGTTCTCTACCCGCACGCACCGAGCCGTTACAACATCGTGCGCGTCAACCTGGCGGGCCTGGCGATCGGTCACGTCGTACCGGGCGGGGCCGCTCCCTCGGGCGCGCTGGCCTACCGGATCTTCTCGGAGTTGGGCGTGCCCAAGGACACCAGCGCCTTCGGACTCGCCGCGCAGGGTGCGGGTTCGGCGGTGGTGCTGAACATCCTCTTTTGGATTGCGCTGGTCATCTCGATCCCCCTCAACGGCATCAACCCGGGTTACGGCTTCGCGGCCCTCGCGGGGGTGTTCTTACTCCTGGCCTTCTTCGGCACCGTGTTCTTGATCACGCGGGGCCAGCGGCGCGCGGACGCGTGGTTGCGCGCCGCGGCGCGCCACCTCCCGGCGCTGAACCCGGACAAGATCTCGGTGTTGCTGGTGAAGGTGGCGGACCGCATCAACCTGCTCATCCGTTCGCGGCGCACGCTGTGGACGGCGTTCACCTGGGCGAGCCTGAACTGGCTCCTGGACGCCGCCTGTCTGTGGGTGTTCATCTGGGCCTTCGGCACCGTGATCTCGCCGGTCGACCTGCTCGTGGCCTACGGG
>JAJZFO010000160.1 GCA_021805305.1 Actinomycetes bacterium
GGTCCCAGGTCGCCGAACTCTACGGCACCACGGTCGTCTCCGAACGCCACCGCCACCGCTACGAGTTCAACTCGCGCTTCGTCGAACAGTACGAGTCGAGCGGCATGCGCTGCTCGGGCACGTCGCCCGACGGACGGCTGGTGGAGTTTGTGGAGATGCCCGCGCACCCGTACTTCGTGGGCACCCAGGCCCACCCCGAGTTCAAATCGCGCCCCGACCGACCCCACCCCTTGTTTCGAGGCCTCATCGACGCGGCGAGCGTTCGCGCCGAGGGCCGTGAACCCCACATCCTGGACCCGAACACCGTCGACGCCACCCTGTGAGCGACGCCTTCTCGATCGTCGCGCGTGAGACCCTGCTCACTTCGTACGTGTTCAAGGTCGAGCGGCGCACCGTGGCCCACGGCGGCGAGGAGTACACCCGCGACATCGCCGTGCACGGCGGAGCGGTCGCCATGGTGGCGATCAACGAACGCGACGAGGTCGGGCTGATCCGCCAGTACCGCGCGACGGTCGACCAGGTCCTCTGGGAGATCCCCGCGGGCACCATCGACCCCGGCGACGCCGATCCCCTCGCCACCGCTCAGCGTGAACTGCTCGAGGAGATGGGCGTGCGCGCCGCGTGGTGGCGACGCATCGCCACCGTGTACGTCTCACCGGGCTGGACGGACCAGGTGATGCACATCTTCGAGGCGCGAGACCTCGTCGGACAGCAACGCTCGCCCGACGGACCCGAGGAGAACGCCGCGCAAGTCCTCTGGCTCGACCGCGAGAGCGTGCGTCGCCTCCTCGACGACGAGCAGATCAACGACGCGACCCTGACGATCGGCCTGCGCCACTACCTCGGGGTCGATGAACGCCCCTGAGGCCCTGCTCGGGGAGTACCTGCAGTGGCTCACCGTCGAAAAGGGTCGCAGCCGCGCCACGATCGAGGCCTACCAACGCGACATCCGCGCGTTCATCGATTGGTGGGGGGAACGTTCCCTCGACACCGTGACCAGTGCCGACCTCGAGGACTACCTCAACACGCTGCGCGACGTGCGCGCGGCCAGTTCGGTGGCGCGCGCCCTCTCCTCGCTGCGCGGCTGGTGGGGCTTCCTCCTCGAGGAGGGCCACGCCGCTCTCGACCCGTGCGCCTACGTGACGCCCGCGCGCCGCGGCCGTTCGCTGCCCAAGCCGCTCCCCGAGGAGACACTCATCCGGCTGCTCGACACGATGCCGCGCGCCACGCCGGTGGACCGGCGCGACCGCGCGCTACTCGAACTGCTCTACGGCACCGGGGCGCGGGTCTCGGAGGTGGTGGGACTCGAGATCCAGGACCTCGACTTCGACGAGGAGGTCATCCGAGTGACCGGCAAGGGCGCCAAGCAGCGGCTGGTTCCCATGGGCCGCGCCCTGATCGCGGCGCTGCGCGAGTACCTCGGGGCCGGCGGTCGCTCGGAGTTCCCCCATCCGCGCGCGCACGCCCACGTCTTCGTCAACACCCGCGGCGGTCCACTCTCGCGCCAGGGGATCGACCTCATCATCGACGCGCGGGCGCTGGCGGCCAACATCGATCGCTCCCGCATCAGCGCGCACGTCTTTCGCCACAGCTGCGCCACCCACATGCTGGCGCACGGGGCCGACATCCGCATCGTCCAGGAGTTGCTCGGACACGCCTCCATCGCCACCACCCAGGCCTACACCGCCGTGTCGATAGCCTCGATGCAGAATGCCTACACCAACGCCCACCCCCGAGCCCACGAGTAGCGAGCGAGTCAGCACGTGAACACCTTCCTCTTCCTGCTCGCCATCGTGCCCTCGATCATCCTGCACGAGATCAGTCACGGCTACGTGGCCAACCTCTTCGGCGACCCCACCGCCAAGAACGCGCACCGACTCACCCTCAATCCACTACGCCACATCGACCCCTTCGGCACCCTGCTGCTTCCGTTCCTCTTGATCGCGACGGGTCTGCCAGCCTTCGGCTGGGCCAAACCGGTGCCCGTGAACGTCTCGCGGCTGCGTCGGCCACGCTCGCAGTCGCTCTACGTCTCACTCGCCGGGCCCGCGACCAACATCGTCCTCTCGGCGCTGGCCTTCGTCTACGTGCGCTACGAGATCCATCACGTCGACATCTACTCGCTGATCAATGGGAACTCGCTCTTCAACTTCATGGTCGACCTCGGCGTGGTGAACCTCATCTTGGCGGTCTTCAACCTGTTGCCCATTCCGCCCCTCGACGGCTCGGCGATCATCGAACGCTTCGTGCCCGTGCGCCACCTGCCGCGCTACTACGAGCTACGCGCTCGCGCGCTGCCCTTTCTCATGGTGGCCCTGATCCTCAATGCGCTGACGCTGCACGTCGGTGCCACGTGGTTATCGGCCCTAGGCCAGCACTGGATTAACCTGGCCGCGAGCTAGAGGCCCATCGCGCTCGCGGCGCGTCGATAGAGCGGACCCGCGACCTCAGAGGCCTTGTGCGCGCCGCGCGCGGCCAGTTCCCTGAGGGCCCCCTCGTCGGCGCGCAACTCGGCGTAACGGCGCTGCAGGGGCGTCAGGTGCTCGATGAGCAGTTCGGACAGGTCCGCCTTGAGGTCGCCGTAGCGCTCGTAGCGCGCGGCAACCGCTTCGGGGGTCTCGCGCGTGAGGCTCGAGAACATCTCGAGCAGGTTGCTCAGACCGGGCTTGTTCTCCCAGTCCACGCGAACCTCGTTGTCGGTGTCGGTCACGGCCTTCTTGATCTTCTTGTCGATCTCGGCGGGGTCGTCGGTGAGGTAGATGAGTCCCAGCGGGCTCGCCAGGGACTTGGACATCTTGCGCGTGGGCTCTTGGAGGTCCATGACGCGCGCCGCGGCGTTCGGCGGCACGCCGATGGGGACGGTAAGGACCTCGCCGTACCGATTGTTGAACCGCGTGGCGATCTCGCGGGTCAGTTCGAGGTGCTGGCGCTGGTCGTCCCCCACGGGGACCTCGGTGGCCGAGTAGAGCAGGATATCGGCCGCCATCAGGACCGGATAGGTCAAGAGCCCGACGCGGTACCCCTCCTGGCGTCCCGACTTGTCCTTGAACTGGGTCATGCGCGAGAGCTCGCCGTAGGAGGCGACGCACTCGAGCAGCCAGTTCATCTGGGCGTGGTAGGGCACCTGACTCTGGATGAACACGGTGCAGACCTCGGGATCGACGCCGGCCGCGAGCAGGACGGCCAGGAAGTCCAGCGTCTTCTCACGCAGGTCCTCGGGGTCGATCTGCAGGGTCAGGGCGTGCAGGTCGACGACGCAGTAGAACGCGTCGGGGTTCTGAGAATCCACCCACTGACGCACGGCCCCGAGATAATTCCCGATGTGCATGGTGCCCGAGGGCTGGATTCCCGAGAAGATGCGCATCGCCCAATGTTAGAGGAGGCGAGGTGGCGACTCGGATTTACTAGAGTTGGCGCGTGACCTACGTCGTGACGACGCCGTCTTTCAACGGACCCATCGAAGTGCTCCTGCAACTGATCAGCAGTCACGACCTCGACGTCTTGGACGTGCCACTCGCGCCGGTGGTGGACGCCTTCGTCGCCACGTTGCGCGACGAGTCCCTCGCGCTCGACGTCGACCAGCTCTCGGAGTTCTTGTTGATCGCGGCGATCCTCCTGGAGCTCAAGAGCCAGCGCCTCCTGCCGGGACGCGACGCCCTCGAGCCCGACGAGGAGTTCGTCGGCTGGGAGGAGCGTGACGTCCTGCTCGCGCGCCTGCTCGAGCTGCGGACCTACGCCGCCGCGGCCGACTCCTTCGTGGGGCTCTTCGAGCGCGCGGCGCGCTCCTTCGCGCGACTGCGCGGCATCGACGACGGATTCGTCGTCCAGCCCCCGGACCTGCTGGCCGGCGTCACCACGGCCCAGCTCGCCGCCGCGTACCTTCGCGGCATCGAGGAGAAGCCGGTGCCGGTGGTGCGCCTCAACCACGTCACCGTCGACGCCGTCACGGTGGCCGAGACCGTCGTGGTGCTCGCCCAACGGCTCCCGGCGATGGGACGCATCTCCTTTCGCGACCTCACCGCGGGGCTCGAGACGCGCATCGAGATCATCGTGCACTTCCTCGCGGTACTCGAATTGTGCAAGCTCGGGCACATCGAACTGGGCCAGGGTGGCACCTTCGGCGCGGTGGACATCGAATGGATCGACGTCAATTCGCGTCTGGACCTCGAAAGGATTGATTCGTATGAGGGATGACGCTTCGCTCGAGCAGCGCCTCGAGGCCATGCTGACGGTGGCCCTCGAGCCGATCTCGGCCGGGGAGCTCGCCGACGTCGCCGACGCCGACGTCGCCCAGGTGGAGTCGGTCCTGCGCGCCCTGCGCGCCGAGTACGTCGAGGACCGGCGAGGATTCCAACTCGCCGAGCTGGCCAGTGGGTGGGTGATGCAGTCCTCGCCCGACGTCGCCCAATGGGTCACGCGCTTCGCCAATCGCGACGTCTCGCACCGACTGAGTTCGGCCGCGCTCGAGACGCTCGCCATCATCGCCTACCGTCAGCCGATCTCGCGCGCGCAAATCACCGCCCTGCGCGGGGTCAACGTCGACGGCGTGGTGCGATTGCTCGAACAACGCGGCTACATCGAGGAAGTGGGGCGAGCGCCGGGTCCGGGCCAATCGATCCTCTACGGCACGACCGAGCTGTTCCTCGACCGCATGGGCCTGGCGGCGATCGGCGACCTCCCGCCGATCGAGGATTTCCTGGTTCCCCTCGAGACCGCCGAGGCGCTGGTCGCCGAGATGAGCTCGGTCGGCGACGACCTCGACGGAGCCTAGATGGTCGAGGGCGAACGGCTACAAAAGACGCTCGCGCGCGCCGGGTACGGCTCGCGACGCGCCTGCGAGATCCTCATCAGTGAGGGGCGCGTCAGCGTCGACGGACGCATCGCCGAACTGGGCAATCGTGTCGACCCCGAGACCCAGATGATCTGCGTCGACGGCGCCATGGCGCCGGTGGCCCAGAGCAAGGTCTACTTCCTGCTCAACAAGCCCACCGGCATCGTCACGACCGCCGCCGACCCCCAGGGCCGTCCCACGGTCCTGTCACTCGTGCACTCTCCGACGCGGATCTTCCCGGTGGGGCGCCTCGACATGAACACCGAGGGTCTCATCATCTTGACCAACGACGGTCGTCTGGCGCACCTGTTGACGCACCCGAGCTCGGGCGTGGCCAAGGAGTACTTGGTGCGAGTGGAGGGCGATCCC
>JAJZFO010000352.1 GCA_021805305.1 Actinomycetes bacterium
CTTTCGTACACGGCGTCGCGCGATGAGCTGCGCGAGGGCCTTCGTCGCCTCGGAGAATTCGTCGGGGGACTTCGCCGCTGACGGCCCCGGGGTCCGTGAGCGTCGCCCCGTGGAGTCACGCGAACGCCCTCGCCGGACGCGTCGTCACCGGTAACGGTGCGCTGATCCCCGGCGTTCGTCGGTGGTGTTCACGACACGATTGATCGACGTCTCGCGGGCGGTCCCCGTCGCGGAGTGTCACGCGGGCCCTTGGTGGTCGCCCGCGAAGACTCCGTCGCCGCCACGGGCCCGGGGAGAGACTGCGACGTTGCCTCGGCCGAGGCGGTGGCCCTCTTTCGTGCCTCGGCGATTCATCGGGTTCACGGCACTGGTCGACGCCTCGTCGCCTCGCTAGGGTGGCTACGGAGGTCGCTCCTACGCGCCGTTGCGGCGCGAGGCCCAGTGCGAGGGGATGTGCGCCAAATGTTCGCCAGCGTTCGACGAGGGAGGGAACCCAGTTCGAGTGGCATCGTCCGGGTGACGCCGGCGCGTCGCGGAGGGGTCAGGGCGTTTCACGGGGTGAGGGAGCGACGGGTGGTCGGGGTCGTCGCGTCGTGACAGCGCTCGGCGGACTGTCCAGTGCCGAGGCCGCTCGGAGGCTGTCAGTCGACGGCCCTAACGCGATTCCCGAGGTCCGAACTCACTGGCTGGCGGTGGTCGCCGCCAAATTCTGGGCCCCGGTGCCGTGGCTCCTCGAGGTGACCATCGTTCTCGAAGTGTTCCTGTCCGACTTTGTCCAGGCGGGGATATTCACCGTTCTCCTCGTCTTCAATTCGCTGCTGTCGGCCAGTCAAGAGCGACGCGCCCACGCGGCCGTCGACCTCCTGCGCCAGCGACTGAACGTGAACGCCCGGGCCGCGCGCGACGGTCACTGGACGCTGGTGTCGGCGAGTGACCTGGTCGTGGGCGATTTGGTACACGTGCGCCCGGGGGACCTCGTCCCAGCGGACCTGCGCCTGAGCGAGGGCTCCGTGCAGATGGACCAGTCCGCGCTGACCGGCGAGTCCCAGTCGGTGGGGGCGGGGCCCGGCGACCCCGGCTACTCCGGGTCCGTGGTGCTCCGGGGTGAGGCCAGTGGCGTCGTCGTCGCGGTGGGAACGTCGACCTTCTACGGGCGAACCGCGGAGTTACTCAGTTCGGCCCACGCGCCCGGCAACATGGAGCGATTGATCTTCGGCATCGTGCGCGCGCTCATGGGCTTCGCCCTGGCGATCGTGGCCGTCGTCGTCGCGGACGGGCTGATTCGTCACACGCCACTTCGTCAACTCATCCCCTTCGTGCTCATCGTGGTGATTGCGTCGATACCGGTGGCCCTCCCCGCCACCTTCACCCTGGCCACCGCCCTCGGGAGCAAGGAATTGTCCGAGCACCACGTGTTGGTGACGCGACTCGCCGCCATCGAGGAGGCCGCCAGCATGGAGGTCTTGTGCACCGACAAGACCGGGACCCTGACCCAGAACCAGCTGGCCGTGGAAGCGCTCCGGGCCCTCGAGCCCTTCGACGAGGATCAGCTGCTGCGAGTGAGTGCCGCGGCGAGTGACGCGGCCACCCAGGACCCCCTCGACCTCGCCATCCTGGCGGCCTGTGCGGCGCGACGCCTCGCGCCCCTCGGAGTGACCCGGAGTTTCGTACCCTTCGAGCCGGCCACGAAGCGATCCGAGGCCCTGCTCGACACCCCGGGGGGGCCGCTACGCGCCGTGAAGGGGGCGCCGCAGGTGGTGGGGCAGATGGCGGGAGCCGACGAGGATGCGTTGCGACGCAGCGTGGAGGAATTGGCGGCGACGGGGGCCCGGGTGCTCGGGGTCGCCCAGGGCGCACCCGACGCGACACCGCAGATGGTCGGACTGGTCGCCTTGGCGGACCCGCCCCGCGAGGACGCGGCGCACCTCGTCGCGGAGTTGAGGAATCTGGGAATCCAGGTGGTGATGCTCACGGGCGACGGACTGGCCACGGCCGCGGCGATCGCCACCCGCGTGGGGATCGGGCCCCGGTCGGCACGGGCGGACGAACTGAGGACCGACGACGTCGACGTACCCCCCACTCGCGCCGCCCGGGCGGTTCGCCCGTGGGATCGCGACGGGTGGCGCGACCTCTACGCCGAGGTCCTGCCCGAGGACAAAATGCGCCTCGTCGCGCGTTTGCAACGCGAGTCGATCGTGGTGGGGATGACCGGCGACGGGGTCAACGACGCGCCCGCGCTGCGTACGGCGGAAGTCGGCGTGGCGGTCTCGAGCGCGACGGACGTGGCGAAGTCCGCGGCCAGCCTGGTCTTGACCACCCCGGGGCTCGAAGACCTGGTGGCGGGGATCGAGGTGAGCCGACGGATCCACCAGCGCATGCTCACCTACACCCTCAACAAGATCATCAAGACGCTTCAGGTCGCCCTCTTCCTCGGCGTCGGCTTCGTGGTCTTCGGCCGCTTCGTGACCACACCCACCCTGGTGGTTCTACTGCTCCTCGCCAACGACTTCCCCACCATGTCACTCGCGACCGACCGCGTGCGCGCGCCCCAGTTGCCACAGAAGTGGCGGGTGGCGTCATTGGTGGTGCTGGCCACGGGACTCGCCGTGCCCCTGGTTCTGCTCTCCTTCGGACTCTGGTGGTTCGGCACCGGGGCGCTCCACCTGGACGTCGCGCGCATGCAGACCGTGATCTTCGTGTGGCTCGTCATCTCCGGTCAGGCCACCATCTTCCTGGTCCGCGAGCGCGAGCACTTCTGGCATTCGCGGCCGAGTCGTTGGCTGGCCCTGAGTAGCGGCGTCGACGTGCTGGTGGTGCTGGCACTCGCGTCGCGGGGCGTGATGATGAGCGCCGTCGGAATCGCCCCCCTCGGTGCGGTGCTCGGTACCGTCGCGGCGTACGTGTTCGTCGTCGACGTCCTCAAGGGCTGGATCCTTCACTTCGTCGGTCCGCGGGGTTGAGGGCGAATCGCGTGCCTCGTGGCGGGGTCAACACCTTCGTCCAACGACCGTTCACCGTCGGGCACCGACGGTCCGCACTTCGAGTTATCGATGGGCGCGTCCGCGCACGGCAGTTGAAGGTGCGACCCGAGACGGCGAACCGGAGGGGGCGAGATTCTCGCTCGGGGCGCCGTGGGGGGGACGAAAAATCGCGAAAGGGTCGGTGACCCTCAAGTGATGGTGAGTGAAGCGATACAGCGTCGCGGGACGACCACCCAATGAGGAAGAGGCTACGACGCCGTTGGTCGACTCGATGGTGCCCCGGCGAATCAACACCCGTTGGAGGTTGGTGGCCGACACCGAGTGCCCTAAACACGCCTCGTAGATCGATTTCAACGTGGCGACCGTGAAAGTTTTCGGCGCTAGTGCGAAGGCGACGTTGGTGTAGGTCAATTTGGCCCTGAGCCGCTCGCGAGCCGACTCGATGATGGACCGATGGTCGAAGGCGAGGTCGGGTAGGTCTTCGACGTCGCACCATTTCGTATCCCCGGGCACGGTCGGGTCGTACTCGCTCGAGACGAGGGCGAGATACGCGGTCGCCAGAACGCGCCCCCGGGGGTCCCGAGTGACGTCGGATCGGGTCTCGAGTTGTTCGAGGAATCCGATCTCCTTCAACTCCACTTTGTGCGCCAGGTGTCGACTGAGCGACGAACCGAGAAGTTCTGACTCCTCGAGAGGTCCTCCCGGCAGTGACCAGTGACCGGCGGAGGGCGCCATCGCTCGCTGCCACAGTAGGACGTGGAGCGCGCGGCCCCTGACCCGGAATACGACCGCCAGTACCTCGTGGGCGAAGAGACGCTCCGCGCGTGACCCGGCCCGGTCGGGGGGGAGATCCGGCTCGTGTTGACTCGACGGCACAGCACAGGGTATCGTGCTACCTAGGTTTTCGTCTCGTAGGCGAGAACTGGTGGTTTCGAAGCGGGCGGCGTCGAGGCGCCCTCCTCGTGAGCATCCCCAGTGAGAGGGCGCCGATGACGACGACAGCACCAGACGAACGCGACCTCGCGTGGTCCCAGGAGATCCGCCGACTGGCCCACGAGCGCGACGCGGTGATCCTGGCGCACAATTATCAGCGACCCGAGATCCAAGACGTCGCCGACCACGTCGGCGACTCCCTCGGCTTGTCACGGATTGCCGCGCGCGCCGACCACGCCGTCATCGTCTTCGCCGGCGTGTACTTCATGGCCGAGACGGCGAAGATCCTGTCGCCGGAGAAGACGGTCCTCCTCCCCGATCCCCGAGCGGGGTGCTCGCTCGCCGACAGCATCGACCTCGACCAGCTTCGTTCGTGGAAGGACGAGCACCCGGGTGCCGTGGTGGTCTCCTACGTGAATACGAGTGCGGCGGTCAAGGCCGAGTCGGACGTGTGTTGCACGTCGGCTAACGCGGTCGACATCGTGAACGCCGTGCCCCGGGAGCGAGAGGTCCTGTTCCTGCCCGATCAGTTCCTGGGGGCGCACGTCCAGCGCAGCACGGGTCGCACCAACATGCACCTCTGGATGGGCGAATGTCACGTGCACGCTGACATCTCGCCCCAGCGGCTCCGTGACAAGATGGTCGAATCGCCCGACGCGGAGCTGTTCATCCATCCCGAGTGCGGCTGTTCGACCTCGACGATGTGGCTCAGTGGAACGTCGGACCTTCCCGATGAGCGTACGCACGTGCTGTCGACCGGCGGCATGCTGGCGCGGGCCCGCACGACGCAGGCGACGTCGGTCCTGGTGGCCACCGAAACCGGGATGCTGCACCAACTGCGCCGCGCCAACCCCCGCGTGACGTGGGAACCCGTTAATCCCCAGGCCGAATGCTCCTACATGAAGATGACGACGCGCGAGACCCTCTTGCGGTGCCTGCGTGACGCGACGACGGAGGTCCACGTCGATCCCGAGGTCGCCCGGAGGGCCCGCCGAGCCGTCGAGGCGATGATCGCCGTCGGACCCTCGTCGGTGGGCGGAGAATGACCTCCGTCAGCGTACGTGCCGTGTCGTCGCCCGCCGTCTCGTGGAGCGCGGACACCGACGTCGTCGTCATCGGCGCCGGCGCGGCGGGCCTCACCGCCGCACTCGAGAGCGCCCGGTCCGGACATCGGGTAACCCTGGTGTGCAAGTCTGATCTCACCAGCGGGTGCACCCTCTACGCCCAGGGGGGGGATGGCCGCGGTG
>JAJZFO010000273.1 GCA_021805305.1 Actinomycetes bacterium
GTGCGACGACGACATCGCCGAGGCGACGCGGATTCTCCGCGGCAAGCGGGACTTCCTCGCCGCGGGACTGCGGGGGGCCGGATTCGACGTGCTGTCGACCCAGGGCACCTTCTTCTTGACCACCGACATCTCACCCCTCACCGACGACGACCCCTACGACTTCTGTCGCTCGCTACCCGAGCGATGCGGTCTCGTCGCCATTCCCAGTTCGGTGTTCTACGACGACAAGTATGCCGGTGCGCACTTCGTACGCTGGATGTTCTCCAAGCGTCACGAGGTGCTCGAGGAGGCCGTCGAGCGCCTGGGACGTCTGGGGTAGTCGTCGCGAGCCCACCACATCCCTCGACTCTTCGCCACGACGACGCCCCCCCGGGCTCTGGGGTGACGACGCAGGAGAGTTGCCTTTCCGCCGCGCCGGGGCGGTCGTAGCGGCTAGGACTCCTCGTGGCGCCAACTACGCCACAACGCCGCGTAGCTGCCGTCGAGGGCCAGCAATTCGTCGTGGCTCCCTAGTTCGATGACGTGCCCCTCATCCATGACGCACACCCGATCGGCGTCGTGAGCCGTGTGCAAGCGATGGGCGATGGCGATAACGGTGCGACCCGCGAGGACGGCGGAGAGCGATCGTTCGAGGTGGCGAGCCGCGCGGGGGTCGAGTAGCGCAGTCGCCTCGTCCAGTATCAGCGTGTGGGGATTGGCCAGGACCAGTCGGGCCAGCGCGATCTGTTGGGCGTGCGCGGGGCTGATGACGTATCCCGTGGATCCGAGCTCGGTGTCGAGTCCCTGGGGCAATTGGCGCACCCAGGTCAGAGCGTCGACGGCGTCGAGTGCCTCGGCGATGACGTCGTCGCTCGCCTCGGGGTGCGCCAGGGCGAGATTGTCGCGCACGGTGCCCAAGAAGATGTGATGCTCTTGGGTCACCAGCAAGACGTGGCGGCGCAACGTCGTCAGGGGCATCTCGTCCAGTGCCACACCCCCCAGGGTCACCGCGCCACTGCGCGGGGCGTCGACGCCGGCCAGTAGTCGTCCGAGGGTGGATTTGCCGGCGCCCGAGGGGCCCACGATGGCGAGGCGCTCGCCGGGTCGAATCACCAGGGACACGTCGTTCACGACGTCGCGTCCCGCGCCGTAGGCGTAGTGGACGTGACTCACGCGTAGCTCCTCGTTGGCCGGTTCGGGGCCACTGATCGGGCGAGTGTCGCGTAACGCGGACACCCCGACCAGACGGGCCAGCGAGGACTGGCCCATCTGGAGTTCGTCGAGCCACGTCACTAGACGGTCCAGCGGGTCATTGATCTGTACGACGTAGAGCGTGACGGTGGTCGCCGCCCCCACCGTGATCACGTGGTGCAGCGCCAGCAGCCCACTCCAGGCGAGCGTCGAGGCCACCGCGAGGGCGAAGGCACTTTCGACCAGTGGGAACCACACCATGCGCATCAGAAGCGTGTACATCTCCGCGTAGAAGTTCTCGCGCAGGTTGGCTTCGATCCGACGGTTCTGACGCCCTCCCAATTGCAGGGCGTCGACGGTGCGCGCACCTTCGGCGGTCTCAGACACCGTGCCGGCCAGGCTGGCGTAGCTGATGCGTTCGCGCCGGTACCCCGGCGTGGCGTAGTGCAGGTAGTGGCGCGTCGAGAAGTACAAGATGGGTAGCGAGATGAGACTCGCGACACTCGCCACGGGACTGACGAGCAGCATCGCGGCGAAGGTCAGGAGACTCTGGATGACCGCCACGAGCCACTCGGGCAGCGCAAATCGCACGGTGCGCGACATCGCCTCGACATCGCTCGTGGTGCGACTGAGTAGATCCCCGGTGCCCGCGTTCTCCACCACGAGCAGTGGCAGGTTGAGCACGCTTTGCAGGAAGGACCCGCGCAATTCGGCGAAGATTCGCTCACCCAGGATGTAGCTACGTCGACGAGCGAGGAAGGATAGGAGTGCGAACGCGAGTGACGAGCCCGCCAGCACCTCAACGAGCACGGCGATGCGCGTACTCGTGAGCGTGTGTGAGGTGGCGTCGTTCGTCAGCAGGCCGATGACGTAGGCCGGTACGAGTGCGGCGACCGCCGCTAGGGCGTAGAGACTGAGCATGATGGCCAGCGACACCCGGTGGCGTCCGATGAGCGTGCGCGCGAAGGACCGCACCTCGGCGAAACTGGCGATGGGTAAGGTGCTCATTGAGCGTCCTCGCGTAGCACGATGCGCCGATAGTCGGCGGACGACGAGAGGAGCTCGCGATGGGTGCCGCGCGCGACGACGTTCCCGGCGGCCAGCACAAAGACGTCATCGGTCCTCTCGAGAAGTAGGGGACTGCTGGTGACGACCGCGGTGCTGCGTCTCCCGCGAGCCGCGCGCAGGCGTGCGGCGATGCGTTCCTCGGTGTGGGCGTCGACCGCCGACGTCGGTTCCACCAAGATCAAGACATCCGCCTGCGTCAGTAGCGCCCGGGCCAGCACGAGGCGTTGACGCTGTCCCCCCGAGAAGCTACGTCCTCTCTCCTCGACCCGGCCGTCGAGCCCCTCGTCGAGGACGTCGAGGACGTCGGAAGCGCTGGCGGCGTGCAGCGCGAATTCGATGGTCGCGTCGTCGTGTTCGCCCCGGGGTGACAATTCCTCGCGGAGCCGACCCGAGAAGAGCCGGGGTTCGATCTCGCTCACCACGATGTGGCGTCGCGTGTCCGCGAGGGAGAATTCTTCGAGCGCGACGCCATCGATCGTGACCCCGCGCACGTCGACGCTGAATCGGCCAAGTCGCTGGACGACCTCTGCGACGTCGGAGGTGTCGGCGCCCACGAGTCCCACCGCGTGGCCGCGCCGAAGCTCGACGCCGCTGCGCTCATCGCGAAGGACCTCGTAATGCGCGGGCCAGTCGCGCGAGGGGCTCACGTCTCGCACGGTGGGCTCGACACGCACGATACGAAGCACCTTGCCCGCTCCCACGAAGGCGCGGGTGACCGAGATCACGTATTCGATGGCGGTGCGAAGGGGCGTCGTCAAGAAGGTCGTGTAGCCGAAGAACGACACGAGTTGGCCGGGCTGCAAGTGGCCGTTCATCACGTCGTGGGCCCCGATGAACGTGACGATGGTGGTGAGGATCGCGGGCAGCAGCACCTGACCCGATTCCAGACCGGCCTGCGGGGTGGCGATCCGGACGCCGGAGCGGCGAACCAATTCGTTCTGGCGTTGGTGGTTCTCAAAGAAGACCTTCTCGCCGCCGACGCCGCGCAGGATTCGTAGTCCGGTGACGGTGTCGGACGCCTGGGCGGCCAGGCGACCGGCCGCTTCGCGCTGAGCGGCCTGGGCGTGATGCAGCGGTCGCATCAGGGGAATGGTGAGACACGTCAAGACGGGGACCCCGACCAGGACGATGAGACCGAGTTTGGTCGACGTGCCCAGCAGGATCACACTGACGACCAGCCAGGACACGATCGATCCCGCGAAGCGCGCCGACGAATCGAAGGTTCCTCCGACGCGCATGGCATCGGCCATCACCGTGTTGACGATGTCACCGGCGGGGATCTCATCGGTGAGGGCTTCGCCGGTCGCGGTGATGTGACGCCCGATCAAGTGGCTGGTGCGAAACGCCGCGTGCATCCAGTTGGTCACGGCGAGTTGGTGGCGCAGGGAGCCGCAGACCGCCTGGAACACACCCAGTCCCATGACCAACGTCACCCACGCGGCGAGCGCACGCGGGTCGCGATGGACGACCCCGGCGTCGATGGCCTTGCCGACCGCCGCCCACACCAGGGCTTGCGCGACCATCCACCCGATACCGAAGATGGCGTTGAGCGCGAGGGGCCCTCGCTGCTGGCGGGCCAACCACGCGAGGTAGCTCGCGGGGGACCGGGTGGGTGGACGACCGGGGTCCTCGTCGGGGAGTTCTCGGTAGGGAAGGTGAGGCATTGCATTCCTTCGGCGCAGTGGTCGGTGGATGGGTGGTGTCGTGGCGCGTCGGCGTTTCGCGGGGTCACGCCGCTCGATGAATTCTTCTTTCCGGGTTGCGTTGTCGGCGACGTCGTGCGCACCCGGCGCCGCGAGGCGCAAGGGACTCGAGATGATCAGCAACCCTGGTGGGATCGATGCGTCGGCGCATCATCGACGGCGACCTCGCCCCATCACCGACCCGTCCGTCGTAGGAAGGCGAACGGACGCCGCTCATTGGTGGCGTCACGACCGCGCCTTCGCGCACGGCGGGTGGTCAACGGAACATTCCCCAATCCTAGGGCTGAGGGAGTCTCGGCACAATAGATACTTCGCCTTGATCTTGAGGCGGTCACCGCAATGACGAACGGCGTCGAACTGACGGTGCGCCATCGGGTCACCGGACACCGGACACCGGTCACCGGACACCGGTCACCGGGCGCACTCGTCGCGCCTCGCAATAGGGTTGACGTGAAGGACACCAGAGGGCGGGCGCCGGTGACGCACGGCTGGTCGTCGAGGGGGAGTGGTTCTTGTCGCAACCGATTGAGGATTACGGCGTCATTGGAGATCTGCACACGATCGCGGTGGTTGGAATCGACGGCTCCATTGATTGGCTCTGTCTGCCCGATTTCGATTCCCCCTCCTGCTTCGCGCGGTTACTCGGCGACGAGGCGAACGGCTGGTGGCGACTGGCCCCTCGCGAGGAGGTGGCGCAGGTCACGGCGACCCGACGTCGCTACCGTGAGGACACCCTGATCCTGGAGACCGAGTACGACACCCCTACCGGCACCGTGCGCGTGACGGACTACATGCCCGTGCGTGACGTCCATCCCACGGTGGTGCGACTCGTCGAGGGGGTCAGTGGCAGCGTGTCGATGCGGATGGATCTGACACTGCGCTTCGGATACGGGGATACCCTTCCCTGGGTCACCTCGAGCGACGGACTGATCCGCATGACTGCGGGCCCGGACTCGGTGGCCCTGTGGCACACGGTCGAGCCGGTGGGCCGTGACTTCACCACAGTGGCCGACTTCACGGTGGGCGAGGGACAGCGATTCCCCTTCACGCTCGTGTGGCACCCCTCGCACGAGGCGCCCCCCGCACCCCTCGACGCGCTCTACGCGCTTCGCCTGACGACGGAGTACTGGCGTCAGTGGAGCGCGCGCTGCACCTACGAGGGCGCGTGGCGTGACGCGGTGGTGCGTTCAC
>JAJZFO010000190.1 GCA_021805305.1 Actinomycetes bacterium
CGCCCGCCAGGGGTCGGGCGTCGCCGAATTCGGCCCGCATGGCCATGAGACCGGGCATCTCGTGCTCGGCGAGGGTGATCTCGGCGCGCCCGAAGGACGCGAGCGAGAGGTCGGCGACTCGGAAGTCGAACGGTGACGAGGTCATGGTGCTCCTAGAAGGTGGTGGTGGCTCAGGCGCCGACCTCTGTCGTACACGCCCGCCCCCCAGGTTAGGCGTTCACCCGGAACTCCACCACGTCGCCGTCGCGCATCACGTAGTCCTTGCCCTCGATGCGGGCCTTGCCCGCCGCGCGCACCGCGACCATGGTGCCCGCCGCGACGAGGTCCTCGAAGGCCACCACTTCGGCCTTGATGAAGTTCTTCTGGAAGTCGGTGTGGATCTCACCCGCCGCCTCCGGCGCCGTGGCGCCGCGACGGATGGTCCACGCCCGTGTCTCCTTGGGCCCGGCGGTGAGGTAGGTCTGCAGGCCCAGGGCGGCGAAGCCGACGCGCGAGAGTTGGGCTAGTCCGGATTCCTCTTGGCCGAAGGACTGCAGGATCTCGAGAGCCTCGTCGGGCTCGAGGTCGGCCAGTTCGGCCTCGACCTTGGCGCACAGGACCACGCTGGGGGCGGGGGTGACTGAATCGCGCAACTCCTGTTGACGGGCGGGATCGCCCAGGGTCTCCTCATCCACGTTGAACACGTAGATGAAGGGCTTATCGGTCAGCAGATGCAGGTCGGCGATGGCGTCGTGGTCGAGACCCGTGGCCTGGGAGATGACCCGCCCCTGGTTCAGCGTGTCGTGGGCCTTGCGCACCTCGGCGAGTTTGCTCGCCGCCTCGGGCGAGCGCTTGGCGTCGCGTTCCAGACGGGTGACGGCCTTGTCCACCGTCTGCAGGTCGGCCAGGATCAACTCGGTCTCGATGGTCGCCACGTCGCTCGCCGGGTCAATCTGGCCGTCGACGTGGATGACGTCGTCGTCGCGGAACACCCGCACGACTTCGCAGATGGCGTTCGATTCGCGGATGGCCGCGAGGAACTGGTTGCCGAGACCTTCACCCTCCGAGGCCCCGCGCACAATGCCCGCGATATCAACGAAGGTGACCGACGCCGGCAGGATCCGCTCGGAGCCGAAGATCCGCGCGAGTTGGCCCAGGCGGTCGTCGGGGACGGCCACCACGCCCACGTTGGGCTCGATCGTGGCGAAGGGGTAGTTGGCCGCGAGCACGTGATTGTTGGTCAGCGCGTTGAACAGAGTGGATTTGCCGACGTTGGGCAACCCGACGATACCGATGGAGAGAGTCATACGGCCTCCGAGGCTACCGCACCCCTCTGGGCGGTGGCCTCGGAGGCCGCGGACCTAGGGGGGAGCTAGGCGATCTCGGTGAGGACGCCGTCCTCAATCTCCAGACGGCGGTCGGCCCGTGCGGCGACGCGTTCGCCGGGGGTCACCACCAGTGCGGTGCTCCGTGGGGTGTTGACCGCGTGGCGCACCAGGGGGACGATCTTCTGACCCGTCGCCTGGTCGAGGGAGCCCGTGGGTTCGTCGGCCAGGATCAACGCGGGTGGGGCGGTGAAGGCGCGCGCGAAGAGGATCGAGATGGTGAGGGCGATCGCCACCGCCGCGATCATCACGACGCCCTCCGATCGCGTCGAGTTGCTGAAGGTGTGGTGTACGCCCGGCGTACTGCGTTCATCGTCCGTTCCCTTCCGTAACCTGATTGTCATTTTGTCGGGGCAAACCAAGACGCCGCGAAGCCCGGGGTAAGTGACGTTTAAGAATGAGGGGCATCCCTGTCACGGTCACGTGACAAGTGACAAGTGACAAGTGACGAAATGGCGGCTGGATTACGCCCAATAACGACGAAAAAGTACGCCGTTTTCGTCGGGCCCCACGCTTTCTAAGGACCCCCCGCAACGTTCGATGACCGCGGCGGAACCGACGTTGTCATCGTCGCAGGTGAGCAGTATCGGTGAGGTGCCGTTCTCCGTCGCGAGGCGGAGGGCGAGGCGCAGCATCGCTGTCGCGTAGCCCTTGCGACGGTGCTCTTCGATGACCGCGAAGCCGAGGTGGCCGCCGTACCTCGCGAGGTAGTCGTTGAGCCTGTAGCGGACCGAGACGCGTCCGACGAGCGACCCGTCCACGAC
This sequence comes from Actinomycetes bacterium, assembly GCA_021805305.1. Next base: position 2,129 of record JAJZFO010000190.1, read on the forward strand.
ACCAGCCAGCACCACGCCGGGGACGTGACCTTCGAGGAGGTGTCGACCCATTCGAAGGTCGGCTAAAAATTCCAGGTACTCCGACCACGGCTGGCCTTCGCGGTACCAGGTCAGAAATGCAGGGCCGTTCTTGGGGAATTCACGCCACGCGCGCAGCGCAGTACTCTCGTCCTCCGGCGTGAACTCTCGAAGAACCAGCGACATCGCAAGATCCTATCGACGGTCTTCGAGAGACTCCTTGACGAAAGCTCCCGTTGGTGGCGGTGACATGGCTACTCCGCTGAAGAACCCCGGTGCGTCGGGGCACAAGTACATTGAGGGAATGCCCGCACCCACCCTCCTCGATATCACGGGGGTGTCGAAGTCCTTCGCCGATCGGGTGGTCCTCGCCCCCACTGACCTGCGCATCGAGGAGGGTTCCTTCGTCGCCATCGTCGGGCCCTCCGGGTGTGGCAAGTCGACCCTCTTCAACATCATCGCGGGGCTGATCGAGCCCGACACCGGGACCATCACCTTGCAGGGCCGCAACGTGGTGGGCGCGACCGGTCACGTGGGCTACATGCTCCAAAAAGACCTCCTGGTGCCCTGGCGCAGCGTGCGCGACAACATCACCCTGGCGGCCAGCCTCACGGGCAAGGTCACCGCCGCGCAACGCACCGAAGCGCGCCAGATCGCCGAGCGTTACGGGCTCGGCGACTTCTTGGATCACTACCCCCAGGCGCTCTCGGGCGGCATGCGCCAGCGGGTGGCGTTCATGCGCACCCTCGTCACCCACCACGCGTTGCTCCTGCTCGACGAACCCTTCGGGGCCCTGGACGCGCAGACCCGACTCGACATGCAGCGCTGGCTCCTCGAGGTCTGGCGCGAAACGGGCCGTACGGTGCTCTTCATCACGCACGACGTCGACGAATCGATCTTCTTATCGGATCGCGTCCTGGTGATGTCCCCGCGCCCGGGACGGGTCGTGGCGGACCTCGCGAATCCGCTGGCGCGCCCGCGCGACCTCGACGTCTTGACCGACCCCGGATTCGTCGCGCTCAAGAGGAATATCCTGCACCTCCTGCACGGGGGCGACCAGTGAGGCGCCGGACCCTCACCCGCGTCGCGTTACCGGTGGCCTCCTTCGTCATCGTGCTCCTGCTATGGCAGGCCGTGGTGGTCATCTTTCGGGTGCAGGGCTACATCGCGCCGCGGCCCCTCGACGCGATCCGCGCGGTGAGCGACAATTGGTCGCTCCTCGCGCCGCTGGTCGTCCAGATCGTCAAGGAGACCGTGTTCGGCTTCGTCGCGGGGGCCCTGATCGGCGTCTTCTTCGGCGTGGCCATGGCCAAGGTGCCCGTCGTCCAAAAGCTTCTCTACCCGTCCCTGGTCCTCTCCCAGGCGGTGCCCGTCATCGTCATTGCCTTCCCGCTGGCGGCCATCTTGGGCTTCGGCTCGGTCAAGCCGATCATCGCGATCGTCGTGTGGATCGTGTTCTTCCCCGTCACGGTGAGCGTGATCGACGGCTTGGGCCACGTGGACCGCGACCTCGTGAATCTCGCGCGGGTCTACGGCGCCTCGCGCTGGCGCACCTTCGTCCTGATCGAGGTGCCCGCCACCGTGTCACCGCTCTTCAGCGGCCTGAAGATCGGGGCCACCTACGCCATCACCGGCGCGTTCATCGGCGAATTGGCGTCCCCGGAGCAGGTCGGATCCACCGGTTCCTCGCTGGCGCTCTACGTGCAGCACGCCGAGTCGAACCTCAATTCGCCCGCCGTGTACGGCATCACGCTGCTCATGGCCCTCATCGGTGTGGCGTGGTTCCTCGCGGTGGTGGGCCTCGAGGTGCTGTCGACGCCGTGGCTGCGGCGCGCCACGGTGCGCCGCTGGCGCCGCCGCGACATTGCGGCGCCGGGGAACGACCGGTAACCTCGACGGTATCGAGATACTCACAGGGGAGACCACATGAAGTTGCGCCGAGCCGGGGCCCTCGCCCTCACCGCCACCCTCGCGAGCGTCGCCGTGACCTGGTCGGGTGGCGCCGCCAGCGCGGCCCCGCTCAAGTCCGTGACCTTCGCCTACGACTTCCCCGGTCCCGACTTCGAGTTGATCCCCGTGGTGGTGGCTCAGAAGGAGGGGCTCTTCGCCGCCGCCGGTTTGAACGTGAAGGTGGTCTTCCCCTCGAACACGTCCTCGACGGCCCTGATGCTGGCGACCGGTGCCGCGCAGGTGGGCTTCGTGACCACGACCGATATGGGCGTGGCCGTCGACAAGAAGGTCCCCCTCCTCTCCATCGCCAATTACTCGATGAGTAACAACTGGGCGCTCTTCGCCAAGCCCGGTGTCCCCCTCACCGCGGCCAACCTAAAGAAGGAGCTCCAGGGCAAGCGGATCTTCTCCTACGGCGACACCTGGACCGAGTCGATGCTGCCCTTCGTGCTGCGCCACGCGGGGCTGAGCGCGTCGCAGGTGGACATCAAGGTCGAGCCGACCGCCATCGACACCACGTGGCTCCTGGCCGGCAAGGTGGATATCTCCACCTCGACCACCAACTACGAGATCCCGGGTTTCCAGGGCGCCAAGGTCAAGGGTCAGCTGAGTCAGCTGCTGGGCACCGCCGTAGGGGCGCCGAACATCCCCATCTGGGACTACGCCACCACCAAGAGCTACGCCGCCTCCCAGGGCGCCACCTTGAAGGCCTTCATGTCGGCGATCGCGAAGGCGACCGCGTGGGCGGTGAAGAACCCCGTCGCGGCCGCGAAGTTGTTCGACACGACCTATCCGGCGAGCGGTTACACCAACGCCTACAACCTCTCGGGGTGGAAGTTGACGCTCCCGTTCCTCAAGAACGCCGCCGGTAAGTACTTCGTGGAGACCGACGCGCAGTGGTCCACGCTGGCCCGGGCCCTCAAATCGATCGGTCTGATCTCCACGGTCCCCTCACCCTCGACGTACTACACCAATAAGTTCCTGCCGGCCTCGTGAGCGACGGGGCCCGTCCTCGGGCCGCGGTGGTGGGGGCCGTCAACACCGACCTGGTGGTACGTTGCGCCACGCTGCCGCGCCCCGGTGAGACGGTGCTGGGCAGTGACCTCGAACGACTGGCGGGCGGCAAGGGCGCGAATCAGGCAGCCGCGCTGGCGCGACTCGGGGTCGACACCTCGCTGGTCGCGTGCGTCGGCGCCGACGAGTGGGGTGACGCGGCGCTCGCGGCGCTCGCGAGCCACGGCGTGGACACCTCAGGGGTGCGCCGCGGCACCCGCGCGACGGGGACCGCGCTGATCACCGTCGACGCGGCGGGCGAGAACGTCATCGTCGTCTCGCGCGGCGCCAACGCCGAACTGGATCTGGCGCGCGCCGCCGTGGAGGCCTTCGACGTGGTGCTGGCGCAATTGGAGGTGGCGCCCGAGGTGGTGCGCGCGCTGGCGCAACGGACGAACTCCCTGGTGCTGAACGTCGCGCCGGCGTGCGCGGTCGACCCCGCGACCCTGCGGCGGTGCGCGGTAGTGATCGCCAACGAACTCGAGGCCGAACGCCTCGACCTGCGCGCGCTCGCGCACTGCGTTGTCACCCACGGCTCGCGCGGGGCCACGCACTACGCCTGGGGCGACGTGGTAGCCACGGCGACGCCACCGGCCGTCGACGTCGTCGACACGGTGGGCGCCGGGGACGTGTTCTGCGCCGCGTACGCGTCGCGATACCTGACGCGCGACGAGCCGGCCGCCGCACTGCGCTTCGCCGTGACCGCGGGGGCGTTGGCGACCCGCGCGATCGGCGCCCAGGGGGCCCTTCCCACCTACGAGGAGGTTCGACAATGGCTCGCACCCGCGTCCTGATCGACACCGACCCCGGCGTCGACGACGCCGTGGCCATCTTGCTGGCCCTGGCGAGCCCGGAACTCGACGTGGTCGCGGTCGTGGCGGTCAACGGCAACGTCTCCCTCGACAAGACCGCCCTCAACGCGCGGCGCATCGTCGCCCTGGCCGGTCGCGACGACGTCCCGGTCGCCGCGGGGTGCGCGCAGCCCCTGAGCGAGCCCCTCGGCGAGGAGAGTATCGTGCACGGTCACGACGGTCTGGGCGACCTGGAGTGGGGCGAGCCCGCGGTGGCGCTCGATCCGCGTGACGGTGTCGATCTCACCGCCGCCCTGATCGACGAGGCGCCCCTGACCATCGTCGCGATTGGGCCCCTCACCAATCTGGCGGCGCTCGTGGAGCGCTACCCGGGCATCGAGCGACGGGTGCAGCGCGTGGTGGTCATGGGGGGAGCTTCCTTCCACGGCAACGTCACTCCGGCCGCGGAGTTCAACATCTGGACCGACCCCGCGGCCGCGCGTCGGGTGTTCGACGCGTCCTGGCCCATCACCCTGATGCCGCTCGACCTCACGCACCAGGCCTACCTCAACGACGAGGACCTGGCCTACCTCCGCGGACTGGGCACCGAGGTCGGGCGACGCACGGCGGCGATGCTCGAGCCCTACGCCCAGTTCCACGAACGCTGGTACGGCTCGCGCGACGTGATCATGCACGACGCGATGGCCGTCTACGACGTGCTCGATCCGAGCGCGATCACGAACCAGGGTGCGCGGGTGGCGGTCGAGGTGGACGGCGTGTACTCGCGCGGGGCCACGTTTATCGACCGACGTCGCGAGCACACCGAGAGTCCGGTGCGCGTCGGGGTGAGCGTAGATAACGAGCGGTTTCGCTCGTTATTGCGCGAGCGCCTGGCCACCTACCGCCACTAATCGGCGACGCTCAACCAGAGTTCCTCGGCGGCGGCCAAGTCCGTCACCACCTGTTTGAGTTCAGCCGCGAGCAGGGTCTGCTCGCGGTAGTCCGCGCTGGCGGCGATCTTGTCGCCCAGGGACGCGCGCTTACGCTCGAGGCGGCGCATGTCCTTCTCGGCGTCGCGCAGGAGTCGACCGCGCGGAACGCCCGCGGGAACGTCGCCGGGCCCCTCGGGGGTCGCGGCCAACCCCGCGGCGCGGGCGATCCACGCGTCGATGCCCCCCGGGATGTCGCGGATCGATCCGTCGGGGTGGACCTCGAGGAGCCGATCGGTGGTGCGACTGAGAAAGGTCCGGTCGTGACTGACCACCACGAGCGTGCCGGGCCACTGGCTGAGGAAGTCCTCGATGAGGCGAATCGTCTCGAGGTCCAGGTCGTTGGTGGGCTCGTCCAAGAAGAGGACGTTCGGGTGTCGGGCGAGGGCGAGGAGCAATTGCAGGCGCCGGCGCTCCCCGCCGGAGAGGTCGCGCGCGCGGGTCTGCTGCAGTGCCCCGGAGAACCAGAACTTCTTCATCAGCGCGACGTCGGCGAGCGACCCGGGGATGCCCTGGGGGCCGGCCACCAGCTCCTGGACCGTCAAGTCCAGGTTGATGTCGCCGTCACCCTGTTCGAAGTAGGCCGCGACGACGGTGGGGCCGTGTTTGAGGGTGCCCGACGTCGGTTCGTGCTGACGCGCGAGGATGTTGACGAAGGTGGACTTGCCCGCCCCGTTGGGACCCACGATGCCGACGCGGTCGCCCGGCCCGAGCTCCAAGGAGACCTGCGACAACACCGGCCCTCCCCCGGGGTAGGCGAAGGAGACCTGGTGAGCTTTGATGACGGTGTTGCCGAGGCGCGGTGTCTCGACGCTCAGGTCCAGGGCCCCGTCGCGCGCCGCGGCGTCGGGGCGGCGCGAGAGGAGGCGATTCGCGGCGTCGATGCGGGCTTGGGGCTTGGTCGAACGAGCCTTGACGCCGCGTCGCAACCAGGCGAGTTCGTGACGCGCGAGGTTGCGGCGAACCTGTTCGGCGCCGGCGGCCTGGGCCTCGCGCTCAGCTTGCGCCTCCAGCAACCGGGCGTACCCGCCGCCGTGGACGTAGGTCGTGCCCCGATCGATCTCGACCATGCGCGTGGTGACTTGGTCGAGGAGGAATCGGTCGTGGCTGACCAGGACGACGGCGCCGCGAAAGGTGCTGATCTGATTCTCCAGCCACGCGATGGCGTTGAGGTCGAGGTGGTTAGTCGGTTCGTCGAGGATGACGACGTCGTGGGGTCGCGAGAAGAGTCGCGCCAGGGCGACGCGTTTGCGCTGGCCCCCCGAGAGGTGATCGGTCGAGACGTCGACCGCGTCGAGCATGCCGAGACGGTCCAGGGCCGCGTCAATCTCCCAGCCGCCCCCGAGTGCGTGACGGACGGTACCCGCGGGTAGGTGGGGGATCTGTTCGAGGTAGCCGACGTGCAGGGTCTTGGCGCGACGGATCTGTCCCGCGTCGGGCGCGAGCTGACCCGCGATGATGCGCAGCAGGGTCGACTTGCCCGCGCCGTTGATGCCCACCACGCCGATCCGGTCGCCGCCGGAGATCGTGAGGGAGAGGCCCTTCAAGATGGTTCGTTCGGCCCCCTCCAGGGAGACGTTTTGTAAATCAATCAGGATGGCCACGTCGTACCAGGTTAGTGACCGCGGCGCCGACACCCCTCGGCCCGTCGCCGATAGGCTCGGCGCTACGCGCGTCGCCCGACGCGACCCCACGAGGAGGAAGCCCCCATGTCACGTAATCCCTACGCGGAACTGCCGCAGGTCCCCTCCTTCACGTTGACGTCGACGGACGTCCGGGACGGTCAACCCTTGGCCACGGCGCAAATCAGCGCGATGTTGGGTTCGGGCGGGTCTGACGTCTCGCCGCAGTTGTCGTGGTCGGGCTTTCCCGAGACGACCAAGAGTTTCGCCGTCACGGTGTACGACCCCGACGCCCCGACGGCCGCGGGGTTTTGGCACTGGGCGGTCGCCAATATCCCCGTCGTGAGCACCTCGCTGCCCGCGGGGGCGGGGGACCAGTACGGGTCCGGTCTGCCCGCGGGTGCGCTGCAGTTACGCAACGACGCGGGAACCCTCGGTTACGTGGGGGCGGCGCCGCCGTCGGGACACGGCGTGCACCACTATTACGTCGTGGTGCACGCCGTCGACGTCGAGACGCTGGACTTGGCGCCGGACGCCTCGCCGGCCTACTTGGGATTCAACCTCTTTCTGCACAGCGTGGGTCGCGCCATCCTGGTGGGGACCCACGAGGAGATCTAGTCGCGCGGCGCTCCGGCGGGCCGGCTGGACTCCCACCACTGCGTCACGATGACGTGGATGCCGGCCGCCATCGGGATGGCCAGGATGACCCCGACTAGTCCGCCGAAGTTACCCCCGACCCACGAGCCCAATTCGGCGCCGACGAGGATGGCGAGAAAGACCAGCAGGGGGTTGAGCTTGATGGCCCGACTCATGACCACGGGGTAGAGGGCGTGGTTCTGCACCAGGGTGTAGACGACGAAGACGACGAGGGTGATCACGCCGGCGGAGGTCGATTGCACGAAGGCGAAGAGTACGACGGGGATCCCCGCCAGGGCGCCACCGATCTGGGGTAGGAAATCGACCAGGACGACCCAGAGGGCGAAGAGGAGAGCGAAGGGGACGTGGGTCACCAGGAGGGTCACGTACACGACGATTCCCGCCGAGATCGACAAGATGAGATTGCCCACCACGTAGCCAATCGCGGCGCGCGAGATGAGTGCGCCGATCTCCTGGGCGCGCCGCGCCCGGGCGGGCGACAGTGAGATGAGGATGATGTTGCGGATCTTGGGGCCCTCGAGGAGGAGCAGGACGACGAACGCGAAGAGCGTGATCAACGAGACCAGCATCGACACGGCCCCCTTGCCCAGGGCGAGGGCCGGCTTGGAGAGTCCCTTGGCGAAGGTGACCAACTTGGCGGAGTTGGCCTGTACCCAGTGGTTCACGTGGTATCGCGCGATGAGGTGGCCGATCCAACCCTTGCCGTGCTCGGCGCTCGTGACGTAGGTCGGTAGGTTGTCCGCTAGGCGTGTCAGGGCGTTCACCAACGGGTAGCCGAAGGCGAAGGCCAACAGACCAAAGACCAGGGCGGCCGCCACCGCGACGATGAGCACGGCGTACCCCCGACGGCGGATGCCCCAGCGCTGGAGCCGCACCACGACGGGGTTCAAGATGAGCGCGATGAAACCGCCCACCACCAGCAGCAACAGCAGGTCGCGCAACCGGTAGAGCAATTTTCCGGCGAAGTACACCGCGACGATCACGAAGATGGTGACCAGAATGGTGTTGAGCGGGACGTTATTGACGCTGGCGCGCTCGATGAGTCGAGCGCGGCGCGTGTCGGCGCCGCGAGCGGCCTCGGATTCGTCGGGCGGAACTGAACTCACGTCTAGGAACGCTAACGCGCGGCGAGGGCTCGGCGGTGACTCACCCCAGGGGCTCACAGCGCGCGGTGAAGTGGCGCAGCGCCGCGGGCTCGTACGTCATCCGATAGCCGCGCAGTGACGTCGCGTCGTGGGCCACGGCCGTGACGACTTCGATGACGTAGTCGATGTGACTCTGGGTGTAGGTGCGCCGCGGAATGGCCAAGCGGACCAGTTCCATGGCGGCGGGGGCTTCGCTCCCGTCGGGCTGCCGGCCGAACATGACTGAGCCGATCTCGCAGCTGCGCACCCCTCCGGCGACGTAGAGGGCGACCGCCAGGGACAGCCCCGGGTACTGCAGCGCCGCGACGTGGGGCAACAGGGCCCGGGCGTCGAGGTACACCGCGTGACCGCCCACCGGCTGGACAATGGGGACCCCGGCGGCGGCGAGCGCGTTGCCGAGGTACGCCGTGGACTTGATGCGATAGCGCAGGTAGTCGGGGCTCACCGCCTCGGCGAGACCCTGGGCCAGGGCCTCGAGGTCGCGTCCGGCCAACCCGCCGTAGGTGGGGAAGCCCTCGGTCAAGATCAGTACGTTGCGACACGCCTCGGCGAGGGCGTCGTCATTGAGCGCCAGCCATCCGCCGATGTTGCCGAAGGGGTCCTTCTTGGCGCTCATGGTCATCCCGTCGGCCAGTGAGGCGATCTCGCGCACGATGTCGGCGACGTCGCGGTGCCCCTGTCCCTCCTCTCGTTCGTGGATGAACCAGGCGTTCTCGGCGAATCGGCAGGCGTCGAGGAACAGGGGGACGCCGTAGCGACGACAGATCTCGCTGGCCCCGCGGATGTTGGCCAACGACACGGGTTGGCCGCCGCCAGAATTGTTGGTGATTGTCAGCATGACCAGCGGCACGTCGGGGGCGTGCGCCGCCAGGAATTCCTCGAGGGCGTTGAGGTCGATGTTGCCCTTGAAGGGGTGGATCGCGCGGGGGTCGCGTCCCTCGGCGATCACCATGTCGAGGGCCCGCGCGCCCGACGCTTCGACGTTCGCGCGCGTCGTATCGAAGTGGGTATTATTCACGACCGTCTTGCCCGGGGCGCCCACCACGGAGAACAGGATCTTCTCGGCCGCGCGCCCCTGGTGAGTGGGTATCACGTGGGCGAAGGGAAAGAGGTCCTTGACGGCCGCCTCGAAGCGGAACCACGACGGTGACCCCGCGTAGCTCTCGTCGCCGTGTTGGATCGCCGCCCACTGGTCGCGCGACATGGCCCCGGTCCCCGAGTCCGTCAAGAGGTCGATCAAGACGTCGTTCGAATGCAGGTTGAACAGGTTGAACCCGGCCTGCTCGATGGCGCGTTCTCGCTGGGCGCGCGTGGTCATGCGCAGGGGTTCGACGGAGTGGATGCGAAAGGGCTCGATGATGGTCTGAAAATGGGGTTCCATGCGGCCAAGGTAACAGCGAATCCGTCGACGCGCGATTCGTTCACCCGTCCCTTAAGTCACAACGTGGGGTCTAGAGATGGGTGACGAGTTCGTCGAGCATTCGCGTGAAGGAACCGATCGCGAGTGAGAGGTGGCCTTCGCCGACCTCGAGGTGCGCCCGGGCGTGGGGCAACGCCCGGGTCAACCACTCGCCGTGCGCGAACGGGACCATCAGGTCGCGGTCACCTTGCCAGATCATGGCGGGTACGGTCACTTCGGCGAGATCGAAGCCCCAGGGCCGAGTAAAGGCTAAATCGTCGTCCACGACGCCGTCGACGCCGGACGCGAACGCGGCGTGGAACTGCGTCGAGAGGTCGTCGCCGACCTCGCCGCTCAGCACGGCGCGGTCGACATCGGGCAACACGCTGGCCAGGGAGGCGATGATCTGCGCGGCGGTGATGTGACGGAAGCGCTCAACGTCGAGTTCGAAATAACGCCGCAGGGCGTCCTCACCCTCGAGCGCCGCGGCGAACTCGTCGATGTTGCCCTCGCCCATGCCGTCGAGGAAGTCCAGGTCGGCGCCGTAGGGGCCGACCCCCGCGATCACGAGGACGCCGAGGACGCCGGTGAGTCGGGCGGCGCACGCGAGAGCGTGGGGACCACCCCCCGACCATCCCGCGACGACGCAGCGGTCCGCGCCCAGCCACGCCAGGACCGCGGCGCTGTCGTCGACCACGTCGACCACGCGACGCCCGGGCCGACGGGTCGACCCGCCGTAGCCGGGACGAGACGTCGTCACCAGACGCAGACCGCGGTCGTGGACGTGTCGCTCGATCGTGCGTATCGGGGCCATCGCGCCCGGGGTTCCGTGGTGGTAGAGGAGAACGTCCCCGTGGTCGGGTCCGCTGACGCGTACGTCGAGTCGCCGACCGTCGGATACGGGCAAGGAGTCTTCAACGGTCGAGTGCATGATGGGTGACCTCCGTGTCACTCGTCGCGAGTGGGCGTTCGAGGGGCGCACCAGCGGACGAAGACGCCCACCAGTCCCGCGAAGAGCGCTCCGAGCAGACCCGGGATCAGGTACGCACCGTCGGACGACTGCGACGAGGCGACCGCCGTCGCGAGTTCGATGGTGCTGTGGCGCGCGGGATCCGCCACGACCGCGACGCGGGTGCCCGGTGCGGCGAAGGTACTCATCAGGGCCACGACCTCGTCGTAGGAAGTGCCCGCGACGAGGTACCTCGCGCGGCAGGTGAAGCTCGACGCGTTGGATCCGCTCCCCCCGAGATTGCCCACGCAACTGTCGATGGTCGCGTGCACGGCGATGCCGTGGGTCTTCAGACGATCAATGCGGGCGTTGTCGTGCGCCGCCGACACAAAGCTCACGACGAGCGCCACCGCGAATAGTGCGAGACCCGCGGCGCCGAGGCTTCGCCAGAATCGACGGCCGACGCCGACGGCCGTGGCGCCGCGCAGGGTCGCCGTCTCGTCCGCGTCGCGCGCGGGAAGCAGTGGGCCAGATGTCGGGATGGGCGGGGCGGTCTTTCGTCGTGGTGGTCGGTACCCCCACCCTACTTTCTCTCTTTTTGATCGGTCGAGTCCACCCCCGGTGCGCGTCGGTGGGTCGCGCGACCTCGACCCTCGCGCGTTCTGGCGCGCCCTCACTCACGCAACGCCCGGCGCGAGGAATCGGGACACCCAGGGACCCCGCCGCGTCGGGGGTCGATGGTGCGCGGCCCCGTCCTCGACGCGCCCCGCGACGTGCACGAGGTCACCGCACGTACCAAGATGAGGACCATGGACGATCCTCGACACGGCGGACGCGACTGGACCGCGCGCGCCGTCATCTGGGCGCTGCCCTTGATCGTGGCGCTCGGTTCAGTGGCCGGGGCGCTCACGTGGTTCGCCGGCTCGCCCTCGGGTGCGCGACTGGCGTGGCAAGGGGTGGGTGCGGTGGGCGTTGCCTACTCCCTGGTCTTCATGATCCGCGAACTGCGACGCGGTCAGTTCGGCGTGGATCCACTGGCCCTCCTGTCGCTCCTCGGGGCTCTCGTGGTGCACGAGAATCTCGCGGCGGCCATCATCAGCGTGATGTTCGCGAGTGGTCACGCCCTCGATCAGTGGGCGTCGCGCCGCGCGCGTCGCGAGATCACGGCCCTCTTGGTGCGCGTGCCCACGACCGCGCACGTGCGCCGCGGGGAAGAGGTGCTCACCGTGGACCTGCGTGCCGTGGCCGTCGGGGAGACCGTCGTCGTCACCTCCGGGGAGATGGTGCCGGTCGACGGGAATCTGGTTTCGACGTCGGCGGTGCTGGACGAATCGGCGCTCACCGGTGAGTCCCTGCCCGTCGAGCGCACCGCGGGGGAACTGGTGCGCAGCGGTGCGCTCAACGCCGGAGGTCCCTTCGAGGTGCGGGCCATCGCGAGTGCCCAGGACAGCACCTACTCCGGGATCATTCGACTGGTGGCCAACGCCGAGTCCGCCTCGGTCCCCTTCGTGCGCATGGCGGACCGTTATTCCCAATGGTTCGTGCTGGCCTCACTCGTGATCGCGAGCGGTGCGTGGATGATTGGGGGATTGAGTCGGGCGGTGGCGGTACTGGTGGTGGCCACCCCCTGTCCCCTTATTCTCGCCGTTCCCGTCGCCCTGGTGTCGGGGTTGTCGCGTTCGGCGCACGTGGGCGTCATCGTCAAGAACGGCGCCGTACTGGAACGCTTGGCGCGCTGTGACACGCTGCTCCTGGACAAGACGGGCACCATCACGCGCGGGCAGCCCGACCTGCGCGACGTGGTCGTCGACGGTGCGTGGACGGCGTCCGAGGTGCTTCGACTGGCGGCTTCGCTCGATCAATTGTCCCCGCACGTGCTGGCGAGGTCGATCGTCCAGTCGGCGATGCGCCAGGGGCTCGAACTGGTGATGCCCACGCAGGTCGAAGAGGTGGCCGGCCAAGGGATTGGGGGTCGGGTCGCCGGCCAGCCGATCACCGTGGGCAAGGTGTCGTGGTGCGGCGCGAGCGACGACCCGCCGTGGGCGCGCGAGGCGCGTCGGCGAGCGCGCCTCGACGGGGCGTTGACGGTGTTCGTGGGCGTGCGGGGCCAACCCGTCGGCGTGTTCATTTTTGACGACCCCATCCGTCCCGACGTGGAACGCACGATGCGCCGCTTGCGCGCGCGCGGCATGCGTCGTATCGCCATGGTCACCGGTGACCGCGTGGACGTGGCCGAGACGGTGCGGGCGATCATCGGCGTGGACGAGGTGTTCGCGGAACGCTCGCCCCAAGAGAAACTCGACATCGTGCGTGACGAATCGCGGCGAGCGACGACGATGATGGTGGGCGACGGTATCAATGACGCCCCGGCCCTGGCGTCGGCGTACGTCGGGGTGGCCATGGGTGCGCGGGCCGCGACGGCCGCGTCCGAGGCGGCCGACGTCATCTTGACCTCGGACCGTCTGGACCGCCTCGACGACGCCGTCGCCATTGCGCACAAGTCATTGCGCGTTGCGCGCCAGAGTATGGTCACCGGAATCGCGCTGTCGCTGGTGGCCATGGCCGTGGCCGCGGCGGGGTGGTTGCCCGCCGTCTGGGGGGCGTTACTGCAAGAACTCATCGACGTGGCCGTGATCTTGAATTCGCTACGCGCATTGCGACCGCAGGAGAAGGCCCTGCGCTTCAACGCACGAGACGCGGCGCTGAGCGCAGATTTTCGCGCCCAGCACGCGGCCCTACGCGATCGGATTGAGGAGATTCGACGCGTGGCCGACGCGGTCGGCACGCTCGAGATCTCTCACGCTGTCGCGGCCATCGAGAGGGTCCAGGAAATGCTGGTACGCGACATCCAACCCCACGAGGAGGCCGAGGAGAGCATCCTCTATCCCATGCTGGCGCGCCACGTGGGCGGTCGCGAACCCCTCGGGGCCATGAGTCACGCCCATCGAGAGATCATCCACCAGATTCGACGATTAGGCCAGGTCGTCGACGAGCTGCGGGCGGGCCACGTCGACCCGACCGTGGTGGCGGAAGCGCGCGGACTCTTGTACGGCCTGTACTTCATCGTGAAGCTTCATACGGCGCAGGAGGACGAGGAGTATCTGTCCCTCGATGAACACCCGCGAGTGACGGAGCGCTCGACGTCGCGGTAACGGGGCGGTGGACGACTCGCTGGCGACGCCGAGGGTCATCGCGGAGCGATGTCTCTCCGCGCTGAGCCGCGTCGTCCCCGTCGTCGCGTAGCGGTGCGTAAGGCGACCGACTTCGGTGGCGCGTCATGGCGCGTGGGGTTCACGGCGGCGGCGGAGCAGTTTTCTTTCGAGAGAGGGTCACCTCGATGGGGCCCGCGGGCGTTTCGACGGGCGCACCGGTGGCGGGGGAATAGCGAGCGGGGTCTCGGTCGAATTGGTCCGCACAACCTACGCAGCAGAAGTAAATGGCGGTCGACATGTATTCCCGGTGATCGGCCGCGTGAAGCGGGTCCACTCTCATGCCACAGACGGGATCGACGTGGGTCGCCGTGCCCCTCGCGTCGGGACCCCTCGCCGCGTGATCCATCGAAGTATGGTCCATCTCGCGACCCGTCGCCGCCTGACCCGTCGCCGTCGCGGAGGCGGGCCCCGAGGCCGTGTAGCTCTGGGGACTGGATTCAAACTTCTCTCGACAGTGGTCCGAACAGAAGTAGTAGTGGACGCCGTCACGTTGAGTGTGCGCGGGCGCATCACTGGTGCGCACTTGCATGGAGCACACGGGATCGATGGCGTAACCAACACCGCCGCCAAATCGATCACGATGGCGCGCCATCCACCACACGGCGAGGGCGAGGAGAATGAAGAGGATATTCAGAAACGTCGTGTAATTCCACTCAAAATGGGCGGCCGACACGCGAAACACCCGACGGCTGGGAATGGCTCCGAGGGCCCGAAAGATCTCCTGGGTCACCAGGCCCGCGACGGACATGACGACGTAGAGCAGTGCCACCAACCGAATGGTGAGCTCGCGACCGTAGAGCTTTCGGTAGATGAGGATGAGCGGCATCGCGATGAGGTCGGCGAAGACGAAGGCGATGACGCCCCCGAAGGAGATGCCTCCGGACCACAAGGCGGCGGCCAGGGGAACGTTACCGATCGAGCACACCCAACTCACCACGGCGATGAGCGGTCCGACCACGGCGTTCTCGCCGCTGGTCCAGAAGCCGTGGCCGTGCAGGAACAGGGCGTTCCAGGCGTGCGAGGGGACGATCACGGACAGAAAACCCGCGACGACGTACCCGATTACGAGCTCGCGTCGCAGCATGGTGGCGTCGGCCAGTGCGTAACTCGACGCGTCGGACCACGCGCCGGGGGAGCGGACCTTGGTGGCGAACGGCTGCGCCTCGAGTTCCTCCTGGCGCTCCTCGGTGACGCCGGACATGGCCCGGTGATCGTGGGGCGCGTGCGCGCCCGATCGCATCCGTTCGAGCGAGCGCTGCACCACCGGGACGGTAAAGACGAACCCGCCGCTCAGCGCCAAGAGGACGATCATGATGGGTCCACCGACGAACTCAGCCGCCGCGAATTGCCAGCCCAGCAACACCAGCATCACCACGCCGAGCTCCACGACCAGATTGGTCGATGCGATCATGAACACCATCGCGGAGGTGAAGTCGGCCCCCTTGGCGACGAGGGACTTGGACATGGCCGACGCGGCGTAGGAGCAACTGGAGGACACCATTCCGTACCACGAGGCGCGCGCCACCGCGGCGGGACGGTGGTTTCCGAGCTTGGCGCGCATTTGGTCCTTGGAGACGAATGCTTGGACCACCCCCGACAGGGTGAAGCCCAGCACGAGCGCCCAGAGGGTCTCCCAGAACATGAAGAACCCCTCGCGCAGGGAGCGACCGATGTCGACGAGGAAGATGACCGTGCCCATCGTGAGCGTCATGATTTCACCAGTCGCGCGATGGCTTGGGAGGCCTCGTGGAGTTTGAGGTCCTTTTCGGCGCCGCCCGTTCGCACGGCTTCCACCACACAGTGGGTGAGGTGTTCGTCGAGGAGATGTAGCGCCACCCCTTGCAGCGCCCGCGTCACGGCCGCTATCTGCTGGAGGACGTCGATGCAGTAACGATCGCCCTCGACCATCTTGTGGACTCCCCGCACTTGGCCCTCAATCTTCTTCAGGCGCGCGAGTACCGCGGCCTTGTCATCGGTGTATCCGGGTGCCGTCATCTTTCCCACATCCCCTCTAGGTTCGGTTCACGCAACGCGGAACGACGTATACATCCCGTTGGCGTAGTGCCAGGGTACGTCGCACAGTAATTCGTAGTTGCCCGGCGCGAGGTGCAGGGTCAGCCAACTGGTGGTTCCGGGCGCGATCCCTTCGCCGGGACCGGCGCCGCAGGACGTGGACGCCTCCCCGAGACTGTCCCCCTCGTCGATCTTTCCGTCGCGGCGCACGACTCGCGTGCCTACTCCCCGTGAAGGAGCCGGCAAAATGAGGAGTTCGTGGCTCACGGCGCCCACGTTCAGGGCCTCGAAGGTCACCCATCCCGCGGCGACGACGTCGGGGTGGGCGTCGAGCGCGACCATCGCCGAGCCCCCCGCCCCCATCATCGCTGCGCCGCGGTCACTCAACGTCACGTGCACGACCGCTCCGGGCGCGCGGGTCGGCCCGCAGTTCGCCACGGCTCGCGAGTCCGAACTCACGCCACCGGGGACCGCGCCCCGCGCGGCGAGGGCTCCCAGGGTGAGGAGTCCGACGGCCCCGAGAATCGTGAGAAACCGTGCACGCGTGCGGCTCACGACGGATTCTTCAAGATCGCGAGACGGCGGGTGTACTCCTCTTCGGTCATTTCGCCGCGCGCGAAGCGCTCCTTGAGAATCGCGATCGCGGGGTCATGGGCGGGGCGCGTCTCGATGGCGTGGGCGCCCACGTGATTATGACGCAAGAGAGCGACGAGTCCGACGACCAAAATGGCCCCGAAGACCAACATTCCGATGATCATGAGCGCCCACGAGCCCCCGTCCATCCCCTGGTTGTACCAACCGTACGGCATCTTGTCCTCCCTTTTCGCGTCATAAATATATACTCCTAGTGAGTATAAGTAAGCAGTGTCAATTCACTGGTCGTGGGGGAGGGACCTACGTCACTACCTGTGTCGAATCTTCCGCCCGTACGATGGGGGGCACTGATTGAGCACCGGGGCGTGGCGCGCGCGGGTCAATGCCAATCGCGCGACGTACGGCCAACGGGTTGACACGAATGAGAGGGTGATGCGGATGCCGGTAGCCGGTCGAACCTTGCGAGGATTTGTCCCGTACGTCATGTTGGCCGTGCTGGCGGCGGGCAGTGGAGTGGCCGCCTGGGCGTCACCTTCTTCGTCCAGGGTTGAGATCGGACCAGAGGGCGTCGCACTGGAGAAGGGCGCCGAACTCGCGGCCGCCTCCACTACGGCGTCGGGTGCGCCGGTGGGCGCAATGACGTGTCAGACCGCCGCACACGAGGTCGTGAACTATCACGTTCACGTGCACCTCGAAATCTTTGTGGACGGTCGGCCGGTGGAGCTGCCCGCCGGCATCGGGATCACCGCGCCAGCGACGATTCTGACGTACCCCACCGGCCAGTTCTACGACGTCGGTGCCCACGACTGCCTGTACTGGTTGCACACGCACGTGGCTGATGGGATCATCCACGTGGAGTCTCCGGTGAAGGAAGTTTTCACGCTGGGCCAGTTCTTTGACGTGTGGCGGCAACCGCTCAGCGCCTCTCGGGTGGCGACTGCCGTAGGACCGGTGGTGGTGTTTGAGAACGGTCGGCGTTGGGCGGGCGACCCTCGGTCGACGCCACTCGTGGCGCAAGGTGAGATTCAGATCGACGTGGGAACGCCGGTCGTCCCTTTCCAGCCCTTCACTTTTAAGGTGACGGGTGGTTGCGGGGAAGGCACCCTGAGCTGTTCCAGTTTTGCGGGTTAGTGCGCATCAGGGTTGACGACGAGAGAATCATTGAGGAACGTCGTACGTCGTCCTCACCGACGTGAGGGAGTAGCAACGCGGAGCGCCACCGCCGGCGTCGCGAACGAGGCGCGGCGGTGATTGATCACCGCGTCCTCACGACCGCTGGCCGCGCCCGTCGCCGACGCGCACGCGCGGAACGGAGTACGCGATGACCGCAGCGTGGGTGGGCCGTCGAAACCTGCGCTCGCTGGTGGCGCTCGCACCGGTGCGAGTCCGGACCCCCGGGACCGAATCGCCCCTCGGCAGTCGGTGACGGCGCTGACGTTCGCGTGGTCGCCGGGTAGTCTGCGACCACCCCGCCCTCGTGAAGGGCCCGGCGCACCTCGGACCCCCGGCGGACGGGGGGTCCGTGTCGATCGAGACGGTGGCATAATCACTGAGAAGTTCGTGTCCATTCAACCGTGACATCTCGAGTGACGAGGTCCTTCGTCAGTTGGTGTTGTCGCCGGACGTGAGGAACACCATGCTCGCGAGTCGACAGCGTCATCAGCTTCCCTCGAGAGACGTCGGGGTCCTGATCATCGGGCTCGGCGGCGTCGCCCTCGAGATGGCGATGAGCGCCCGCTACGGCTATCACCGCGACGAACTCTACTTCTTGGTCGCGGGCGAACACCCGGCGCTCGGGTACGTCGACCAACCACCCCTGGCACCGCTCGTCGCCCATTGGTCGTCGGTGCTCTTCGCCAACAGCCTGGCGGGCGTGCGAGTGATTCCGGCCCTCCTCCTAGGGTGGCTCGTCTTTACCTCGAGTTCGATGGCTCGTGCGATGGGTGCCGGAGTCACCGCTCGTCGCGTCGCGGCCCTGGCCACCGTCCTGTGTGGCGAATACCTGGCGACGGCCCACCTGCTGACCACCACGGTCTTCGATTTCGCGGCG
>JAJZFO010000188.1 GCA_021805305.1 Actinomycetes bacterium
TGGTCATGGCGCGCACGCGACCCGCGATCTCCACGAAGTTGCGCTCGCGGAGCCCGCCGATGGGCACCGAGGCCCCGGAGCGCTCGGCCAGCTTGACGTCCGCCTCGAGGTGCGACTCCTCGCGCAGACCTCCGCGTACGACCTCGTCACTGATGGGCACCTCGGTGAGGTCCCCCTCGGCCAGGCGACGCCGACTCGCCCGGAAGGGGATGATCGTGGCCGCGGTGCGCGGGATCTGCATCACGGCCCCCGCCATCGAGTCCGCGGTGCGGTCGTGCAACAGGCGCTGCAGTCGCGAGACGAAGCCGCGTCGCGGCAGGATGACCATGCAGAAGACGTCGGGGTCGCGCACGATGTCCGCGACGAGTTCCAGGGCCGCGCGATCGAGGCGGCGGTCCTCGCACTCCACCACCTCGAGGCTGATGGCCTGCGAGGCCGTATCGGGACGTCCCCAGCGCGTCTCGAGGGACCGCGTGACCATGGGGTCGATGTCGAAGTGCACCGCGCGCACCGAGTAGGCGTTGAGGGTGTTGCAGTACTGCAGGGCGCGCTCGGTGGCCAAGTCGTAGTTGTCCACGAAGACGACCACTCGATTGGTGCGGATGTTCATCGGCGCCGACGTCGCCGAGGCCTCGAAGGCGTGCGCCTCGCGTTGGTACTGCTTGTTGAAGCGCAGCAGCGCGAGGTACATGATCGGTCCCACCAGAACGATGATCCAGGCGCCCGCGTTGAACTTCACCGTGACGAAGATGGCCACCACCAGAGCGGTCACCGTCGCCGAGAAGCCGTTGATGAAGACCCCACGGCGCCAGTGCGCGTCGCGCGAACGACGGTGGCGCGCCACCATCCCGGCGCCGGCCATGGTGAATCCGGTGAAGACGCCGATGGCGTAGAGCGCGACGAGTGAGTTCACGTTCCCGTTGAAGGCGATGATGAGGGTCAAAGAGACCACGCCGAGCAGGATGATCCCGTTGGAGAAGGCGAGGCGGTGGCCGCGCTTGGTCAGCTGGCGTGGCAGGTACTTGTCGGTGGCCACGTAGTTGGCGAGGAAGGGGAAGCCGTTGAAGGAGGTGTTACCCCCGGTGTAGAGGATCAGCACGGTCGCGAACTGCACGAAGAGGAAGACCAGGTGACCCGCGCCGTGGTAGCCGAAGACCACGCCGACCTCCTGGGACACGACCGTCGGCGAGCCTGACGCGTAGGGCAGCGCGTGGGTCCAGTGCGCCAGGAGCGCCGTGCCCAGCAGGAGGAAGGCGAGCACGCTCGACATCACGACCAGCGTCTGACGCGCGTGCAGCGACTCGGGTCGCTTGAAGCTCGCGACACCGTTGGAGATGGCCTCGAGTCCGGTGAGCGACGAGCCGCCGTTGGCGTAGGCGCGCAGCAGCGAGATGAACGCCAGACCCATCAACGGACCCGACCCCGGAGCCCCGAGGTGGTAGCCGAGCGCGCTGTCGCTGGGAACCGACACCCGGTGCAGCGTTCCCGCGAAGTACTTGTAGTACCCCAGAACGATCGTGGTGCCGAGCCCGAGCACGTAGAGATACGTCGGGAGGGCGAAGTAGCTCCCGGCCTCGCGCAGGCCGCGCAGGTTGCCGAAGACCAGGATCAGCACGATGCCCACGGTGATCTTGAGCGCGTAGGGCGTCAGCGCGGGCACCGCGCTCGTCAGCGCGTTGGTGCCCGCCGAGCACTGCACCGCGACGGTCACCGCGTAGTCGATCAGCAGGGCCACCGCCGCGATCTGGGCGATCTTGGGCCCGAAGTTCTCACGCGCCACCACGTAGGCGCCACCGGCCTGGGTGTAGTACTTGATGACGTCCCAGTACGAGAGGGTGACGAACAGCAGGACGCCGATGATGACGAACATGATCGGCACGACCAAGGCGAACGCCGCGATGCCGATGAAGGGCGTCATCTGGGTGAGGATCTCCTCGGTGCCGTACGCCGACGACGAGATGCAGTCCGGGGCCAGCACCCCGAGCGCGATCGCGCGACCCAGTCGCTCGCCGCTCAGCTGCTCGGTGACGTAGGGTCGACCCAGTACGAGACGCTTGATCCGGTACCCCAGGCTCTCGGGGTACACCGCCGCCAGGTTGGCGTGTGAAGTCAGGACCGGCGAGTTCTTGGCCAGTTGTTTATCCGCTTCAGACACGAGGACAACCTTAGACCTCACGTGCCGAAAGAGCAGCAATTTGCGGGCTCTCGCTCGGTTGTGGTGAGATGGGCGCGTGCACATCGTGGTGGTCGGCTGTGGCCGGGTCGGGTCGGGTCTCGCGATGCAGCTCTCCGACGAGGGTCACTCGGTGGTGGTGATCGACAAGAACCGTGACGCCTTTCGTCGACTGGTCCACTTCAACGGCCGCACCATCCACGGGTCGGGCTTCGACCGCGACGTGCTGGCCAAGGCCGAGGCGAGCCAGGCCGGGGCCCTGGCCGCCGTGACGCGCGGCGACAACACCAACATCTTGTGCGCGCGCATTGGGCGCGACAACTACGGCATCAAGAACATCGTGGCGCGGATCTACGACCCCCAGCGCGCGGGCATCTACATGAAGTTGGGCATCCCGACGGTGGCCACTTCGCTCTGGACGACCCAGCAGGTGAAGAAGTGGATCCTGCCCTCCGACGACAGCGTCGAATGGACCGACGGCACCGGGACCCTTCAACTGGTCGAGCGGATCGTCCCCGACCACCTGGCCGGTCGGGAGCTCGGCCATTTCTCCTTCGGGGAGAACGTGCGACTGATCGGGCTGGTCCGGGGGGGTCGCGGACGGGTCGACCTCGAGGGCCTGTTCGCCCAGGAGGACGACGTCCTGGAGTTCGTGGTCACCCCCGAGGGCTTCGACGAGCTCGACCGACACCTGCGCGAGCCGGGCTCATGAGGGTCGTCATCGCGGGCGGCGGGTCGGTGGGTACCGCGATCGCGCTCGACCTGATCGACCGCCAACACGACGTGACGCTGATGGAGCACATGACCGAGACCGCGGAGAAGCTGCGCGGCGCCCTGCACGGCGTCAACGTGGTGACGGCCGACGCCTGCGAGTACTCCTCGCTCTCGGCGGTCGACCTGCGCGGCGCCGACGTCATCATCGCGGCCACCGGCGACGACGAGGACAACCTGGTGATCAGCTGGCTGGCCAAGCAGGAGTTCGGCGTCCCGCGCGTCATCGCTCGGATCAACAACTCCAAGAACGAGTGGCTCTTTCGCGAGACCTGGGGCGTGGACGTCGCGGTCTCCACGCCCGCGCTGATCACCTCACTGGTCGATGAGGCGGTCGAGGTGGGTTCGATGATCAATCTCATGGACCTCGCCAACGGACGCATGCACCTGTGCGAGATCACGCTGGCCGGCGACGCGCCGGCCGTCGCCTACGGCCACACGCTCGACGAGTTGCGCCTGCCCGACAACGTTCGCGTCGTGGCGGTGGTGCGCAACGACCAACCCATGGTCCCCACGGAGACCACTCGATTCCTCGAACACGACCACGTGATCTTGATCACACGCGGCGACGCCCAGGAATCCTGCGCCACGGCCTTCATCGGCTGAGCGACCCTCCGACGGCGCAGGTCGGGGCCCTAGCATGGACTTCGTGCGCGCCGCATTCTTCGACCTCGACAAGACCGTGATCGCCAAGGCGTCCATGGTGGCGCTCGGTCCCGAATTGCACGCACGCGGATTCCTTCGCCGTCGTACGTTGCTGCGCGGGGTGTTCTTACAGATCCTCTTCCTACGCTTCGGGGCCAGTGAGGAGCGTCTGGCCAAGATCCGCCGGTCGGTGCTCAAGATCACCAAGGGCTGGGACCACGACGAGGTCCGCAACCTGGTGGCCGAGACGCTCAACGAGGTCATGGAGCCACTGATCTACTCCGAGGCGACCGAACTCATCCGCCACCACCAGGAGGAGGGCGACGAGGTCTGGCTGGTCTCCACCTCGCCCGCCGAGATCGTGGAGCCCTTCGCCGAGATCCTGGGAATCACCGGGTCCATCTCCTCGCGGGCGATGATCGACGAGAGCGGTAAGTTCACCGGCGAGATGGAGTTCTACGCGGTGGGCGAGAACAAAGCTGTGGCCATGCGCGAGATCGCCGCCGCACGAGGGATCGACCTCTCGGAGTCCTTCGCCTACTCCGACTCCGAGACCGACATCCCCATGCTCCTCGCCGTGGGGCATCCCTTCGCCGTCAATCCCGATCGCACCCTGACGCGAGTGGCCCACGAACACGAGTGGCCCATCCTCTCCTTCACCCACAAGGTCCGCGCGCACGACGGGCACCGCGGCCGCACCCCCTTCGTGGTCTCGGCCGCGGTCCTCGGGGTCCTCGCGCTGATCGGACGCAGCCAGGCCCGTCGCTGAGTCGCGACCTCGCTCGCTTCTCCACCGGCCTGCTCCACCGAGCGATGTCGTCGAAGGTGACCGACCCTCGCCCTTGACCACGAGAACGTCGGACGATATATTCAACTATATGGTTAATCAACTAAGTAGTTTAGTAAAATGTCGATGACCGATCTCAGCGCCACCTTCCTCGCCCTCGCGGACCCGACGCGGCGTGCGATGGTCGCACGCTTGGCCGAGGGACCCGCCAGCGTGAGCGACCTCGCCGAACCCTTCGCCGTGAGCTTGCAGGCGGTCTCGAAGCACCTCAAGGTCCTCGAGCGCGCGGGCATCGTGACGCGCGAACGCCACGCTCAGTCGCGCCCGGCGCGATTGGCCGCACCGGCCCTCGAGGAGGCGAGCCGTTGGCTGCTCGAGTACCGCGAGTTCTTCACCGAGAGCTACGAACGACTTGACGAACTGCTCGCTCGACGAGAGGAAGGGAGGACCCCATGACCTACGAGACCGGATTCGAGGTACCCCCCGAGCGCCAGGAGGTGATCATCACCCGCCTCTTCGGGGCCAGTCCCGAGCGCGTCTTCGCGGCGCACGTCGACGCCACGCTGGTCCCCCTCTGGTGGGGACCGCGGTATCTCACGACGGAGGTGGAGCGACTCGAGGCCCGGCCAGGTGGTCAATGGCGCTACATCCAGCGGGCCGCGGACGGTGCGGTCCACGCGTTCCACGGCGTCT
>JAJZFO010000344.1 GCA_021805305.1 Actinomycetes bacterium
CGACTCGGCCGCGGCGGTCGTGATGCTCCAGCACTTCGTGGACGTGCGGCGTGCTGTCTAGCACGCGGCGCCGCCTGGTGGCGGCCGTGGGCGCCCTCGCAGTGATCGTGGTGGCCTGGTTCGCACTGCAGTACTTCCCCCCGGGGGGATCGGGTCGCGAGGTGCTCATCACCGTGCACCAGGGCGACTCGATGGCGGTGATCGCGGGCGACCTGCACCAGTCGGGCGTGATCGCCTCGGCCTTCGCCTTTCGCATCGACAGCTTCCTCGAGGGGGCCCCGCTCGTACGACCCGGCGCCTACCAGTTCGCCCAGGGCGCCAGCTTCTCGTCGATCCGTTCGATCCTGAGCGGGGGACCCAACGTTCCCCAGGTCGACGTCGTGCCCGGGCTCACCCTCAAGGAGATCGCCCTGGACGTCGCCAACAGCGTGGGCAACACCTTCGCCTCGACCTTCCTCGCCGACGCTCAGCAGGCCGTGACCACGAGCGCCTATCGGCCCAACGGCACCCTCGATGGACTGATCGGCCCTGGGCTCTACCTGATCACGCCCCAGGAGACCCCCGCGCAACTCCTGGCGGCGATGCAGGCGAACTTCGCCACCGAGGCGGCGGGCGTGGGTCTGAGCCCCACCAGCACCAATGAGGGCCTTGACGCCTACCAGTTGATCATCGCGGCCTCCATCGTCGAGAAGGAGGGCTACTACGCCAAGAACATGCCCGAGGTGGCCCGGGTGATCTACAACCGCCTGGCGCGCGGCATGAGACTGCAGATGGATTCGACGGTCCTCTACGCCCTCGGTCTCGACGGCGGGACGGTCACGCGAGCCATGCTCCAGACGCCTACGCCGTACAACACCTATCTCAACGCCGGTCTGACGCCCACACCGATCTGCGTGGTCTCGCCCCAGGCGCTCGCCGCGGTGTTGCATCCTCCAGCGGGCTCGTGGCTGTATTTTGTGCTGGTGAAGAAGGACGGGACCATGGCGTTCTCGACGACCTACGCCGAACAACTCGCCCAAGAGGCCCGCGCGGCCAAGGCCGGCCTCTGATGTTCTGGCGACTGGGCGTCGCGGGCTCGCCGATCGCGCACTCGTTGTCGCCGGCGTTGCACGTGGCGGGCCTGACCCTGGCGTCGCTCGAGGGATCCTCTCGCCGTTACGAGCTCGTCGAGGCCGAGGCG
Organism: Actinomycetes bacterium; assembly: GCA_021805305.1. The sequence continues at coordinate 1,181 of JAJZFO010000344.1, forward strand.
GCTCGCTTGGGTCTCTTGATGGGCGTCGAGGTGGACGCCCTGTCGGTGACCATGCCGCTCAAATCCGCCGCGGCGTCGCTCTGTGATGAGCTCGACGAGACGGCGCGCGCCCTCGGCGTCGTCAACTCCCTGCTGTGGCGCGAGGGTCGCCTCTACGGTACGAGCACCGACGGACCGGGATTCATCGATTCGCTGCGCGGTGAGTTCGGCGTCGAGGTGACGAACATGAACGTGGTCGTCGTGGGCGCCGGGGGAGCGGCGCGCGCGATCGTCGACGCGTTGGTGGGCCACGGGGCCCACGCGGTCGCCGTGCTCGGGCGCACGCCCTCGCGCGTCGCGAGCATCGTGGCGCTCTACGACAACGTGGTCGATCACACCACCCTGTACCGGCCGGTCGACCTGATCGTCAACACCACGCCCGTCGACGGGCGACGCGACGCCGCGGCGGTGATGCAGGGCGTCACGCGCGACACCATCGCCGTCGACATCACCTACGATCCCGACCGCTCACCATGGCTGGCGTTGTACGCGGACCTCGGCTGCCCTCACCGCAACGGTCGCGCGATGCTGGCGTACCAGGCGGCGCGCCAGATGAACTGGTGGTGGGGCAGCGACCTCGACGGCGCCGCGCTGTTGGAGGCGATCTCGTGACCGACACGCTCAACGCCCGCGCCATCTCCCTTCGTCGACCCAGCAATCACGTGGACTACGGCCTAGCTCTGGGCCTGGTCGTGTTGGGTTTCTTCGGCGCCTTCATGTCCTACAGCGCGACGCGCGTGGCGCTGGTGAACGCCGGGTACAACCCGCACTACTACCTGGAGCGCCAGGGGTTCTTCGTCGTGCTGGGCATCGTGGCGATGAGCATCATCGCGAGCATCGACTATCGACGACTCGAGATCCTGGCCACACCGCTCTACATTGGCTCGTTCTTCGCCCTGGCGGGGGTGTTCGTGATCGGTCAGAGCGCGCTGGGGGCCCAGCGCTGGTACAACCTGGGCTTCGTTCAGATCCAGCCCAGTGAGTTCACGGTGCTCTTCATCATCTTGGCGGTGGCGACGTTCTGTGATCGCCGCTCCGAAGGCCTGAGGATGTACGACGTCGTGCGACTCTTGATCATGGCCGGCGCCCCACTGGGACTCATCGTCCTGCAGCCCGACCTCGGCACCTCGATCATCATCGTCCTCGTCGTGGCCGGGATGATGGTCGTGGCGGGCATCCCCCCACGCTTCATGACGTTTCTCACCATCGTGGGATCGGCCGGCCTCGCGATCGCGGTGTACCTGGACCTCTTGAAGAAGTACCAGGTCGACCGGTTCGTGTCGTTCCTCAATCAGAACTCGACCAATCCGGCGATCGGTCCGCTCCTCTACGAGGTGCACAACGCCAAGAGCGCCATCGGCGCGGGTGGGCTATGGGGCGCGGGGATCTTCAAGGGTCTCCAGACCGTGCTCGGTTTCGTGCCCGAGCAGCGCACCGACTTCATCTTCACCGCGATCGGCGAACAGCTCGGATTCGTCGGCGCGAGCGCGGTCATCTTGCTACTGGCCTTCATCGCCTGGCGCATGTGGGTGATCGGACGCCACGCCAAGGACACCATGGGTCGGCTCTTGAGCATCGGCATCTTCATCTTCTTCTCCTTCAGCTGCTTCGAGAACATCGGGATGACGATGGGCATCATGCCGGTGACCGGTATCCCGCTGCCGCTCTTGAGTTACGGCGGCTCGGCGGCGCTGGTGTTCTTCAGCGCCGGCGGCCTGGTGCTGTCGGTGTCGCGACGCGTGGGAGGAACATCGTGAGCGACGACTCGCTCTTGTCACCGGTCAACCCGGCGGACGTGTTCCGCGTGGTGCAGGTGGCCGACGTGGTCTACGACTACGCGCGGGCCACCGCGGTGGTGGTGCTGGTCGAGGCCGAGGGACGCCGGCGCGAACTGCGCCTGCCGGTCGCGCTGGGCGACGCCACCGCCATCCACCACGCGTGGCGCCACGTGGCCGGGATTCGCCCCACCACGGCGGAGCTCGCGACGTTCATCATCCAAGAACTACGCGCCGACGTGGTGGCCGCGCGCATCGTGCGCCACGAGGCCGGCGTGTACTACGGCGAACTGGACCTGATGACCGCCCAGGGGCGACGCGTCTTCGACGCACGCCCGAGCGACGCGATCACCCTGGCGCTTCGCCAGAGCGTCCCGGCGCCGCTGCTCGTGGCCGAGGGTGTGCTCGGCCACGGCGCCTAGTCGAAGGAGACGACGACCACTTCGCCGCCGCGGCGTTCCTCGGCGTTCTCGTGGCTGATCCGCAGGAGCAGCGCCACGATGAGGTAGTTGGCGAAGAGTGAACTGCCACCGTAGGCCATGAAGGGCAGGGTGATCCCCGTAAAGGGCACCAGGCGAAGGACGCCTGCCATGATGAAGAACGACTGCAGGCCGATGGTGGCGGTGAGACCCATGGCGGTGAGGCGCACGAAGTCCGAGTGCGAACGCTGGGCGATGCGAAATCCCTCGCCCACGAAGACCGCGAAGAGGCTCAATATCAAGATGATCCCGATGAACCCCAGTTCCTCGCCCAGGGCGGCGAAGATCATGTCGGAGGTGATCTCCGAGATATTGCCCGACTGTCCCAGGCCCAGACCCGTGCCCGCGACGCCACCGGCCGCCAGGGAGAACCAGCCCAGCGCCAACTGGCTCGAGTGGTAGAAGTTCGTCGCCGACCACGGGTCGAGCCAGTAGCTGACGCGTTGTTGCACTTGATGAAACATCTGGTCGGCGAGCAGCGCGCCGCCGACGAAGAGCACGAAGCCGAGAGCCAGGTAGCTCTTGAGCCCGGTGGTCACCCACAGCATGGCGAAGAAGAGGGCGAAGAGCAGCATGGCGAAGCCGATGTCGTTCTCTCCGCCCAGGATCAACAAGGCCACGCCCCAGGCGACGAGGATGGGCACGAGCACCTTGGGCGGGATGATCAGGCGTCCGGCGAAGCGCTGCGTGGGCGTCGAGAGCAACTCGCGGTTGGCGGCGAAGTAGGAGGCGAAGAAGAACACCAGCAGGACCTTGGCGATCTCGATGGGCTGGAACGAGAGGGGACCCACGGCCACCCACAGTCGCGCCCCGTTGATGTTCTCGCCGAAGTGCGGGGTCAGTGGCGCGAGCATCAACGCCAGCGCCACGGTCAAGGTGAGGTAGCGATAGCGGTCGAGGTCGCGGATGGACTTGACGAATTTGAGGGTGAGCACCACGATCGCCGCGCTCACCACGAACCAGAACGCCTGGTACCCCGCGCGCGCCGGGTTCCAACGGGCGATCTCGACGTAGCCGATGCCGTTGAGCAACGTCGCCACCGGCAAGAGCACCTGCGAGGCGTGCGGAGCGTACCGGCGGATCGCCAGGTGCATCACCAACGACACCGAGATCAACACACCCAAGAACACTCCCAGGCGCGCGGGCAAGTGACCCTTGGTCGCGAGGAACATCAAGACGTAGAACGCGGTGACGATCACCCAGGCCAGGGTCATCAATCCCAATTCGGTGGAACGAGAACGCGACGGCGCGGGCAACGGTGGCGCCGAAGGAGTCGCTACCTCACCGCGTCCGTGTCTCGCCACGTTGCCACAGTAGTCGTAGCATTGAGCGTGTTGTAACCCTGCGGCAGAAAGAGTCCTCCATCGTGGTCATTGATCTCCAATCGTTCGGTCCCGAGCGGTTCTCGAGTCGAGAGTTGTCACGGTTGGAGTTCGGATCGCGCCTCTTGGACCTGGCCGACGACACGACGCTGCCGATCCTGGAGCGCTGCAAGTTCATCGCCATCTTCGCGGACATGATCGACGAGTTCTTCCAAGTGCGCGTGGTCAGCCTCGAGGACAAGGTGGCCGCCGGAGTCC
>JAJZFO010000147.1 GCA_021805305.1 Actinomycetes bacterium
ACGACAGCGAGTACGCCCAGAGCAGCACGGCGTTCACCACGAGCACGATGGTCCCCACCGTCACGCCGTAGCCCAAGCCGGGCTGGCGAAAGGCGCGCACGGCGTCGTAGGAGAGCAGCACGTTAAAGACGAGGCCCGCGTAGAAGAAGTAGCGGTGCATGTTCTGCATGATGAGCGGGAAGCGGGTCTCACCCGAGTAGGAGCCGTGGGCGTCGGAGACCGCGCACGCCGGTGGCGACCACCAGAACGCGCGGTAGTAGCTGCGCCGGTAGTAGTAGCACGTGAGGCGAAAGCCCAGAGGGAAGATGAGGATCAGCAGGGCCGGCGACAGCGTCCAGCCGTTGAAGGCGAAACCGGCCTTGGCGCCCGGGACGCAGTCACTGGCGATGCAGGGGGAGTAGAAGGGGCTGATCAGGTCGCGTCCCACGTTGGCCCCGACGTAGTAGTAGCGGTTCTGGAAGGCCGCCCACGTCGAGTAGATGATGAAGGCGGTGAGGATCGAGACGGTGACCACTGGCTGGATCCACCACCGGTCCTGGCGAAGGGTCGACACGTCGGGCCCACCTCGCGTCCCGCCTAGTACGACCTTGGTGGAACTTTCGGTGGCTGACACTGCGTCTCCTCACTGTGATCGTCACGGTCCCGCGCACGCGAGACCGCAACCTGGCCCATTCTAAGTAGGTACTACGTGGCCCGCTGAGGGCCAAAAAAGATTCAGTGATTGCCGCCGCGACGGCCCTCGGCGGTGCCGCCCAGGAGCGCCCAGACCACCAGGCCCAGTCCGGGCACCAACAACCAGATGCCGAAGACCAGCGCGAGGACCACGAAGAACGCGCCCATGCCCATCACGAAGGGGAAGATGGACGAACCCGGGAAGGCGCCGACCACGCCGGCGCCCTGGGACTGCGTCGCCTGGGGGTTGTCCTCGGGGCGCGCCTTCATGCGACGACTCCACCAGTAGTAGTACCCGCCGGGCAAGAAGCCCAGCAACATGGCGGCGAACATCATCACGCCGCCGGCGTTCTCGAGGCTCCAGTTCCAGTACACCGCGCACATGAGGCCAAAGAACAGGCCCAGGCCCAGGAGGATCTTGGCTTCTACCTTCATACGTGCGTCCCCTCGGCCTCGTGAACGCCCTCGTGCTCACCGTGGTGCAACGAACGGTGCTCGGGGTGGTTGTAGTCCCAGGTCGGGCGCTCGGAGCGGATCTGGGGCAGGCGATAGAAGTTGTGGTGCGGGGGCGGCGAGGTCGTGAACCACTCGAGGGTCTGCGCGTCCCACGGGTTGTCGCCGGCCGGGTGCTTCTTCCAGCTCACCACCACGTTGACGACGAAGAGGATGGTGGAGACGCCGATCAGCACCGCGCCCAGCGTGGAGAGGTCGTTGAGCGTCTTCCACTGGGGGTCGTTGGGGTAGACGGCCATGCGACGCGGCATCCCCTGCAGGCCCAGGACGTAGAGCGGGAAGGTGAAGACCTGGGTACCGATGAAGAGGAACCAGAACTGGGCCTTGCCGATCCGCTCGTTGAGCAGGTAGCCGGTGATCTTGGGGCCCCAGTAGTACAGGCCGGCCATGGCCCCGAGCACCAGCGCCATCACCACGGAGTGGAAGTGCGCGACGACGAAGTAGGTGTCGTGGGTGAAGAAGTCGAGCGGGGGGCTCGCCAGGTAGATACCGGTGAGTCCGCCGATGAGGAACGTGAAGAGGAACCCGAGCGCCATCAACATCGAGGTCGAGAACCACACCTCCCCTCGCCACATGGTGCCGATCCAGTTGAACATCTTGATGCCCGTGGGCACCGCGATGAGCAGGCTCATGATCGAGAAGAAGGGCAACAGGACCACGCCGGTGGTGAACATGTGGTGCGCCCACACGCCCAGGGACAACGCGGCGATCGTCAAGGTGGCGAAGATCATCCCCTTGTAGCCAAAGACCGGCTTGCGCGAGAACACCGCGATCACTTCGGTGACCATGCCGAAGAACGGGAGCGCGAGGATGTAGACCTCGGGGTGGCCCCAGAACCAGAAGATGTGTTGCCACAAGACGGGCACGCCACCGCCGGCGACCGAGAAGATGTGGGTGCCGAAGTGGCGGTCGGCGTAGAGCATGACCAGACCGGCCGTCAGCACCGGGAAGGCCAGCAGGATCAAGATGGCGGTCACCAGCATGTTCCAGGTGAAGATCGGCATGCGGAACATCGTCATGCCCGGTGCGCGCAGGTAGAAGATCGTCGCCACCAGGTTGACGCCGGTGAAGATCGCCGAGAAGCCCGTCAACAGGAGTCCACCGATCCACAGGTCGGCGCCGGCGCCGGGCGTGTTCAAGCTGTTGGACAGCGGGGCGTAACCGACCCAACCGAAGTTGGCGGCGCCGCCGGCGGTGAAGAAGCCCGAGAGCATGGTGATCGATCCGGTGAGGTACAGCCAGTACGAGAGCGCGTTGAGGCGCGGGAACGCCATGTCGGGCGCGCCGATCTGAATGGGGACCATGATGTTGGCGAGCGCGCCGAAGGCGAAAGGCCCCGCGAAGAGGTAGATCATGACCGAACCGTGCATCGTGAAGAGTTCGTTGTACTGCGCGAGCGAGACCAGGGTGCCGTTGGGCGAGGCGAGCTGCCCGCGGATGATCTCGGCGAAGAGTCCGCCGATCACCAGCATGATCACCGAGGTCACCGTGTAGGACAGGCCGATCACCTTGTGGTCGGTTGAGGTCAGCCAGTTGAGGATCCCGGTGGGGCCGTGATGCTCCTCGTGGCCGCCGTCGTGGGGCTCGACGTGGACGGGGGGATGGAGAACGTCAGTCATTGTTATCTCCCGAACTTCGTGTAAGAGGTCTTGGACGCGACGCCCGAGGCCAGCTCGGCGTTGGTGGTCTTGAGCGCCGCCGCCGCGTTGGCGATATCGGTGGGGTTGTTAAAGGAGGCGAGCCAGGTCGCGTACTGCGAGGCGGTGACGACCTTCACGCGAAAGAACATCAACGAGTGATAGAGGCCGCAGAGCTGGGTGCACTGGCCAAAGAACGTCCCGGTGCTCTGGGCGCGGATGGTGAACTGGTTCACGACGCCGGGCAGCGCGTAGCGCGAGAAGTTGAACGCCCGGACGTAGAAGCCGTGGATGACGTCGGTCGAGGTCAGGTTGATGTGGACGTTGGTGTCGACCGGGATCTCCATGACGGGGCTCTGGGTGGTCTGACCGTAGACCAGGGCGTTGGTGCCCGGGTAGAGGAACTGCCAGCCCCACTGGAACGCGTTGACGTTCACGACGACGTTGGTCTTGGGGTTGGCGGTGGCCTTGTTCTCGACCACCAGCGTCGCGGCGAAGAGTCCAAAGACGATGAGGATCGGCACGACGGTGTAGATCACCTCGAGGGGCAGGTGGTACTGGTGCTGCTCAGGGATGCGGTCGCCCTTGCGCCGGTAGCGCACGACGGACCACAGCATGAGGCCCACGACGAGCGCGCCGATGATGACCGCGCCGATGGAGAACCCCTGCCAGAGGTGGAACGCGGACTTCGAGGAGTCCGTCACGCCGGCGCTCGCGCCGAATCCCGGCACGGTGCAACCGGAGAGTACGAGGGCAGCCAGTGGGAGCGCAGCGGCTCGGCGCACGCGACGCCAACGGCGCGACCGATCCGGTGCACCCTGAGGGGGCAGGGCGGGTGTAGGCACGATTAAACCTTAGCCAACTTTTGTGAGTTGCTTATAACGGATCACGAGTGTCACCACGACGTCGCGGGCCCCCTTCGCGACGCTCCTGCTCAACTCGGTGAGTCGGTGTCGGAGGGTTTGGCGGACGGGGGAGTCGACGCGTCGGACTCGTCGGTGGGCTTGGACGCCTTGAGGCCCTTCTCGAATTCGTTCTTGGCCGAACCCAGGTTGCGCGCGAGCTTGGGGATCGCCGAGCCACCGAAGATCAAAACGGCCAGAATGACGATGACGATGACGCCATCAACTCCATCAAGTGCTGCCAGCCACACGGTGAACTCCTCTACTACCTCGTGAGCATAGAGTAGTCCCGGTCGTTGCGCCGGTGTCCGCGAGGGTCGCGTGGGCCCTGAGTAGATTGCACCCATGTCTCGGTCTCGCGTCTCGCGTCGAACGCTGCGCGACGCCCTGAGCGTGGCCCTGACCGTGGGCGCCTACGGGACGGCCTTCGGCGCCGCCGGGGTCGCGGCTGGCTTCAGCGTGGTGCAGACCGGGCTCTTCTCGCTCCTGGCCTTCACCGGGGCGAGCCAGTTCGCCGCGGTGGGCGTCGTCGGCTCGGGTGGCACGCCCCTCAGTGCGATCGCCGCCGCCACGTTGCTCGGGGTGCGCAACACCCTCTACGGGGTCCAGCTCGCGCCCCTGCTGCGCACGCGAGGCTGGCGTCGCGCGCTCGCGGCCCAGCTCACCATCGACGAGTCGACGGGCGTCGCGCTCGGCCAGGTCCGTGAGGGCACCGTCGCGATGCGCCAGGGATTCTGGTTGACCGGTGGGGGCGTCTACCTCTTCTGGAACGTGGCGACGCTGGTGGGAGCGAGCGGCGCCCACCTGCTCGGTGACCCGTCACAGTGGGGCCTCGACGCGGCGGTGCCCGCCGCCTTCCTCGCCCTCGTCTGGCCGCGTCTCGAGACGACGTTCCTGCGCGTCGTCGCCGGCGCGTCGGTGCTCTTTTGCCTGGGCGTGACGCCGCTCTTACCCGTGGGACTTCCCATCGTGGCGACAACGCTCGTGGCCCTCGTCGCGGGGTGGCAAGAGCGTGGGTAACTGGCTCGTCGTGCTCGCCACGGGGCTCTTCGCCTTCGTTCTCAAGTTGAGCGGACACCTCGTGCCCGAGCGCTGGCTCGCGAGCGCGCGCCTCCAGCGCGTGAACGCCCTCGTGCCTATTGCGTTGTTGAGTGCGCTCGTCGTCGCTGAGGGTCTGGTCATCAAGACCCACGTGGTGATCGACCACCGACTCGCGGGTCTGGCCGCGGCTGTCGTGGCGCTCGTGTTGCGCGCGCCCTTTCCGGTGGTGGTGATCGCCGCCGCCGTCACCTCAGCGCTGGTGGTGCACTTTCACTGAGAC
>JAJZFO010000199.1 GCA_021805305.1 Actinomycetes bacterium
GCGTCGCGCAAGCACAAATCTCTATTCTTCCACAACTACAACAGATTTCGAGCGCTGCACCAACTCGCGCAACGCAGCCGCGTCACTCTCGTCGAGCGGACGCCTGAGGGCCCGCGACGCTCGCGCCAGGTTGACCCCCGAGGAGCACTCCCCCTCGCGGCACCACCACACGCCGCGACCTGCGCCTTGACCGAGGTACCAGCGAGCATCGGGCGTGCGACCCGCACGCCGTAACTCGCCCGCTTCGCGGCGTCGACGGCAGACCACGCAGGTGCGCACCGGGATTATGCGTCGTCCCCCGAGACGTCGACTTCAAGCACCTCGGCCTCCGTGCCATTCTCATCCATCACGACCTCGTCCACCACACGCACCTCGTGGCCGTGGTCGTCGTGCACCACGTTGGCGGTCTCCTCGACGAGGGTGACCCCGTCGGTGAAGACCTCGGTCACGGGATCGTGGTCGTGGGCGTGCTCATCGTGCACCAGCGTGACGACCTCGTCCACCACGACGCCGTCCTCGGTCCAGACCTCTTCGACGACCTCGTCCTCACCCTCGTTCTCGGAGCGGATATCGATGCGCCAACCGGTCAGTCGAGCGGCGAGGCGCGCGTTCTGGCCTTCTTTGCCGATGGCCAGCGAGAGTTGTTGGTCGTGAACGATGACGGTGGCGATGCCCTCTTCCTCATTGAGCTGGACCTCGCGGACCCGCGCGGGCGCCAGGGCCGCCTGGATGAATTCGATCGGGTCCTCGCTGAAGGGTACGACGTCGATCCGTTCAGAGCGAAGCTCGTTGGTGATGTTGCGCACTCGCGAACCGCGCGCACCGACGCACGCGCCCACCGGATCAACCATCGAATCATTGGACGCGACGGCGATCTTGGAACGGTGACCCGGTTCGCGCGCCAAGGCCTTGATCTCGACGATTCCGTTGGCGATCTCGGGCACCTCGATCTCGAAGAGCTTGGCCACCAGGGCCGGGTGGGTGCGACTCACCACGATCTGGGGTCCCTTGTTGGTCTTGCGCACCTCCACGATGTAGACCTTGACCCTCGCGCCGTGTTCGTAGCGCTCGAAGGCGATCTGTTCGGCCTGGGGCAACAGCGCCTCGACCCGTCCCAGGTCGAGGAGCGTGTAGCGATTGTCGTTCTGTTGCACCGTGCCCGAGACGATGTCGCCCTCACGATTGGCGAACTCCTCGTACATCTGGCGGCGCTGGATGTCGCGGATCAACTGCATCAGCACCTGCTTGGCCGTCTGGGCGGCGATGCGCCCGAAGTCCTCCGGGGTCGCGTCCCATTCGCGCGTGACGTTGCCCTCGAGGTCGAGCTCGAGACCCCACACCTTGATTTCGCCGGTCTCGGGATTGATCTCCACCTCCGCGTCCTCCGCGGAGTCCGGGCGTCGCTTGTAGGCGGCGAGCAGTGCGTTGGCCAGCGCAATCAGCAATTCCCCCTCGTCGATGTTCTGGTCACGCGCAATCTGTCCGAGGGCTTCTAAAAATTCGAAGTTTGCCATGTCTTAGCCTTTCTTGCTCGTCGTTGTCGAAGGTTTGCCCCGCGAGGGCGACGGCTTGGCCTCGCCGCCCCACTGAAAGACCGTGCGCGCGCGCTCGATCGCCTCGATCGCCACGTGCACCTGCCCGAGCGAAAGGTCATTGAGGGTGAGAGTGGTATCGGACACCTCGAGCAGCGTCCCCTCGAGTCGGCGGGTGGGCTCATCCTGGCGCCGTTCGCGCAACGTCACGACTTCTCCCACGGCCGAGCGGAAATGGCCCACCGTGCGCAGGCGCCGTTCCAGGCCGGGGCTCGACACGTCGAGGGTGAAGCGTCCCGGGATCGGGTCGTTCAGGTCCAACCATTCCGAGATAGCCCGATTTGCCCTGGTCAGAGACTCGAGGTCTACCCCGCCTTCCTTGTTCACGGTCACGTTGAGGGTGCCCTTGGTGAGTTCAAGGTCGTAAAGGTCTAGTCCAAGGTTAGATAGGAGCGAGCGCAATGGGGTCTCTAGTTCCATGCCTCTCCTCTCTGTGCCACCAGTGTCGGGACAAAGAAAAAGCGCGGGCCCGAGGCCCGCGCTTAAACGAGTCCAAACGTCCTGAGCGGACTGTCGACAACAATTGTAGCAGTTGAGCCCCCCAGTGACAACCTCGCCCCCACGCGGCCCCCACGGCCCGCGTACATCCTCTGACGAGGAACTACGTCTAGTACGACCGGGCGATGATGGCCATCAGGTCCGGCTCTTGCTCGGTGGCGGGCATGGAGCCGTCGAGACGCTGCAGACAGCGCACCGTCATCGCTTCTGACTTGAGACGCGCCTCGCCCAGGTCACCGACCTCGTCCCACGCCAATCGTGCGAAACCACCCTGGGCGGCCACGATGGCCTCGTCGAGACTCGCCACGTCCGTCGTCCGCGAGTCGCGGAACTCGCGGGCGCCGCGAAACATGTCGTCTTGGATCCGGGCGAGCATCGATGAGACGACGGAGGCGACCTCGGCCAAGGGCAAGGTGGTCTTGTCGCCGCTGTCGCGTCGCACCACGGTCACGAGGCCCTGGGCCAGGTCGCGGGGACCCACCTCCACGCGCACCGGCACCCCCTTCATCTCCCAGTCGGTGACGCGCCGCCCGAAGCTCCCGCGACGACCGTCGTCGAGTCGAGTACGCAGTCCATGGCCGCTCATCTCGCGCTCCAGGCTCCGGCACGCGGCCACCACGGCGTCGTCATCTCGCACCGCGACGAGCACCACCTGCGTGGGCGCCACCGCCGGCGGCAATACCAGGCCGTTGTCGTCTCCGTGAGCCATGATGAGCCCGCCCACCAGCCTCGTCGACGCTCCCCACGACGTCGTGTAGCATAGCTGCGCCTGTCCCTCTTCGCTCTGGTAGAAGATGTCGAAGGCCCGCGCGAAGTTCTGACCCAGCTCGTGCGAGGTGGCCATCTGTAGGGCCTTGCCGTCGCGCATCATGCCCTCACAGGTCATCGTGTTGGTCGCTCCCGCGAATCGCTCGCTAGGTGGCTTGATCCCGAGAAAGGTCGGCACGGCGAGCACCTTCTCCAGGAAGTCGTTGTACACCTCCAGGTGGATTTTCTTCGCGTAGTCCGAGGCGTCGCGAGCGCTGGCGTGCGCGGTGTGTCCCTCCTGCCACAAGAACTCCGAGGAGCGCAGGAAAAGCCGGGGCCGCAACTCCCAACGCACCACGTTCGCCCACTGGTTCAACAGCAGCGGCAGGTCGCGGTAGCTCTGGATCCACTTGGCCATGAATTCGCCAATGACGGTCTCTGAGGTGGGCCGCACCACCACGGGCTCGGCGAGACGCTCCCCGCCCGCGTGGGTGACGACGGCGAGCTCGGGGCTGAACCCCTCGACGTGCTCGGCCTCCTTGGAGAGATAGCTCTCCGGGATGAACAGGGGGAAGTAGGCGTTCTGGGCACCGGCGAGCTTGATGCGCTCGTCGATGGCGGACTGGATTCGCTCCCAGATGGCGTAGCCGTAGGGCCGGATCACCATGGTGCCGCGCACGGGGCCGTTATCGGCCATCTCCGCCTTGGCCACCACGTCCTGATACCACTGGGGGAAATCTTCGTTCTGGGGCGTCAAGACATTGGGACCGGCCACGTTACTCCTCATCGATGTGCGACGAGCCTAGTGAATCCGCGCTTCAGGCCGGGTTCAATGCTCGTCGCGACGTCGGATCCGCTCGATGATCTGGGTAGCGTTGTTGGCGTCGAGACCCTTGGCGTCCAGTAGGGCCGCCCGGTCGTCGGCCGCCTGGGCCTCGGCCGACTGGTCGCGGGCGGCCAGTCGGGCCTCGATGCCCTCCTTAGCGATCTTTTGGGCCTCGTCGACCAATGCCTCGACCATCTCGTCCTCGGGCACCACGCGAATGATCTGGCCCCGGATGAAGAGATGCCCGCGGTGGCGCCCCGCGGCGATGCCCAAGTCGGCGTGGCGGGCCTCGCCCGGCCCATTGACGACGCAACCCATCACCGCCACCTGGATCGGGATATCGAGCTCGGTCAGCGCGGCCTGGGCCCGGGTCGCGACCGAGATGACGTCCACCTCGGCGCGCCCGCAACTCGGACAAGCGATGAGGTCGAGTCCGGTACGCTCACGCAGTCCCAGGACCTCGAGCAACTGACGACCGGCCTTGGCCTCCTCCACCGGGTCGGCGGTCAATGAGTAGCGCAGGGTGTCGCCGATTCCCTCGGCGAGCAGCGTGGCGATGCCCGCGGTGCCCTTGAGCAGTCCCCCGGGTAGGGGACCCGCCTCCGTGACACCGAGGTGCAAGGGGTAGTCGAAGGTCTCCGCAGCGAGGCGATACGCCGCGATCATCGTCGCGACCGACGAGGCCTTGACCGAGATCTTGACGTCGTCGAAGCCGACTTCTTGGAAGTAGGCCAGCTCGATGCGCGCCGACTCCACCAGGGCCTCGGGCGTCGCGCCACCGAATCGCACGTAGATGTCCGGGTGCAGGCTGCCGGCGTTGACGCCGATGCGTATTGGCACCCCGCGGTCGCGGGCCTCGCTCGCGACCAATCGGATCTCCTCGGGCTTGCGCAGATTGCCCGGGTTGAGGCGTAGCCCATGGACCCCGGCGTCCAACGCGGCCAGCGCCATCTCGACGTGGAAATGGATGTCCGCCACGATAGGCACGGGAGAACGCGGAACGATCTGGGCCAGACCCTCGGCGGCCGCGCGCTCGTTGCACGTGCATCGCACGATGTCCGCCCCGGCGCCGGCTAAGGCGTAGATCTGGGCGAGGGTGCCCTCGACGTCGGCGGTCTTGGTCGTCGTCATCGACTGCACGGAGATGGGGGCGTCGCCGCCAACCTTCACCGAACCGACGGCGATCTGGCGCGTGCGCCGACGAGGGGATAAGGAACTGGCAGTGACATCCACCCCACCATTCTGCCGTGCGCGGGAGCGCGCGTGGTCACCTAATTGAAGGGATTGGAGATCGGGTAGGCGATATCGAGATACAGGGTGAAGGCGAAGAGGACCGCCAGGACCCCGACGAAGGCCACCACGACGGGGGTCAACTTG
>JAJZFO010000044.1 GCA_021805305.1 Actinomycetes bacterium
ATAAGGATCCAGATGAGGTAGGGCAACAGCGACGAGGCGAGGCTGGAGGGATTGGCGAAGTTCACCGACACGTTGTCGCCGCGCAGGGTGGTCACCTCGTCGGCCAGCACCGGTACGGGTCCGTTGGTCGTGTAGTTCGTCCCGTCGCTCAGTTGACCGGTGATGACGCCGGAGTTGTTGTTGATGCTCGCCGAGATCACCTTTTGACCCTTGGCGTAGGTCAGCAGGTTCGAGTACGAGACGCTCTTGACGGTCTTGGAGGGGAAGAAGGCGGAGATCACCAGGAATCCGACGAGGAAGAGGACGACCCCGATGAGCCACGCACGACGCCGTCTCGCCGGAGGCATGGGATTGGGTCCGCCCGGCAGATACTTACGCCAGTTGTTTTCTTCGGGTGCAGGCATTGTCACTTTTCCAATCTAGAGGCACGGCGCGACACCCGTTTCTGCGCACCTGTGCAAAACCGTCGACTTGTTAGCGTGAAGGGTAGTGACCGACGTGAATTCTAAGAATCAGCCCCGCGTGGTGGCGATCATGGTGATGGCGCTGGCGGGCTACCTGCTCGGTCAGATCCTGGCGTCGGTGCTCGACGCGATCGTGGTGGCCCTGACGCACTTACCCGGTGGCATGACGGCCCTGTCGAAGATGAGTGATCCCCCGTGGTGGTCCAATGTCGTGGGATTGGCGGGACTTTGGGCGGGATTCGCGGTGGCGATCGTTCTGGCCACGCGACGCGGTGGCCTAGCGCCACTGCCCGACGCGTGGCGCTGGCGGCGCTTCGACGCGCTCTACCTGGGCCTGGGCGTGCTGGCCCAGGTCGTCGTCGGGGCGCTCTACGCGCCCTTTCATTTTAAGAATATGAACAAACCGGTCGACCATCTCTTCGGCGCGGCCCACGGGGGCGCCTTCGCGCTCTTGGCCCTGATGACGGTGGTGGGCGCACCGGTGGTGGAGGAGTGGCTCTTTCGCGGGGTCATCTTTCGCGCCCTCGACGCGGGACTCGGCGCGCGCCTCGGTCGCGCCGGGACGATGGCGGCGATTGGACTGAGCGCGCTGATCTTCGCCGCCGCCCACGGCGAATGGTTGCAACTGCCGGGACTCTTCGCGCTGGGCGTCGTCCTGGCCGTGATCGTCTGGCGCACGCGACGCCTGATCCCCTCGGTCCTCACCCACGTCGGCTTCAACGCCCTCACCATGACGTCGCTGGCGCTGCAGAGGTTGCACCACTGATGCGCGCGATGCGCCGACTGAGTGTGCTGGGGTGGATCGACGCGGTGGCGATCGTGGTGGTCATGGTGGTGGTGGTGTGGTCGATGCACCCGAACCTGGTGTTCTCCTCCACGCTCATCACCGGCGGCGACACGGGCGCGCACCTGGTCCTGCCCGCCTTCTTACGTAGTCAGGGCGACTTGTTGCACCTGACGCCCTGGTACCCGGGATGGTTCGCGGGGATGCCGGCCTACACCTATTACTTCGTACTTCCCGACTTCGTGGCGGTGCTCGCGAGCTACCTCATCGGCTTCGCGGTCGCCTTCAAATTGGCCACCATCATGGGGTCGGTCCTGATGCCGCTGTGCGCCTACGTGATGGCGCGCCTCTTTCGCGCACCGCGTCCGATTCCGGCCGCGCTGGCCCTCGCGACGCTACCCTTCCTCTTCGACGCCAGCTTCACCATCGACGGGGGCAACCTCTTCTCGACGATGGCGGGCGAATACGCCTTCTCGCTGTCCCTGGCGCTCAGTCTGGTGACCATCGGACTCTTCGCCCGCGGGGTGAGCACGGGGCGCGGCTACTGGGCCGCGAGCGTCGCGCTGTCGCTGACCCTGGCGTCGCACCTGCTGCCGTGGATGTACGCGCTCGTGGCCGCGGCGATCCTGGTGGTGCTCGAACTCGCCCAGCGCCGCGGCCACGGCGATCCGCGTGAGGTGCGGGTGCGCGGCGACCTGGCCCGGCCGGTTCGCTTCGCGGTGGGGGCCGGTCTGATCTCAGCGGGACTCTCGGCGTGGTGGGCGCTGAGTTTCGCCACGACCCAGAGTCTGACCAACTCCATGGGCTACACCAATGACGCCACCTCGACGATCCACCAGATCTTTACGACCCTCGGCTGGTGGACCAGCTCCGGGACGCCGGCGGGGGACCGGTGGGCCATCGTGTTGGCCGCGGCGGGGGCCGTCGTGGCGCTGGCCACGCGCGACCGGCTCGGGGTGGTGCTCACCTCGCTCACCGTGGGCTCGCTGGTGGCCTTCGTCTACGACCCCCAGAGCGTGTTGTTCAACGAGCGCCTGGTACCGTTCTGGTTCCTCGGCATCCACTTGTTGGCCGGTTGGCTGGTCGGCTTCGTCGCGTGGCGCTGGGTCCAGCGTCAGCGGCGCCTCGACTTGGCCCTGGCCTACGCCGACGACGAGCAGGACGGGTTCGCGCACGACGGGTTCGCGCGGGACGAGGTCGCGGGTGACGAGGTCGCGGGTGACGGGGTCGCGGGTGACGGGGTCGGCGACTTCGACGCTAGCCCCACGTCCGCTGCGGCGGATCGACGCGCCGACTGGTACGAGGGGATCCACCGCACCCGCGTGCTCAACGCCACGTCGATCATCATCCTCCTGGGGCTGCTCTCGACGGTCCCGGGACTGGTCCCGGGGGTCGCCAAAGTGCTGCACCTCAACACCTCGGGCAACCAGGTCACCAACTGGTCGGCGTACAACTACTCGGGGTACCAGGCCAAGGCGGCGTGGCCCGAGTACCACGACCTCATGACCACGATGTCCGAGGTCGCCGCGCGCGACGGCTGCGGGCGCGCGATGTGGGAGTACAACTCCTCCGAGAGCCGGTTCGGTACCCCGATGGCCCTGATGCTCCTGCCCTACTGGACCAACGACTGCGTGGACTCCATGGAGGGGCTCTACTTCGAGTCCTCGGCGACGACCCCTTACCACTTCCTCAATCAGGCCGAGTTGAGCCAGTTCCCCAGTGATCCCCAGGTGGGCCTCAACTACGGCTCGATCAACGTGACCGAGGGGGTCACGCACCTGCAGATGCTCGGGGTCAAGTACTACATCGCCTTCTCGCCAGCGATCATCGCCCAGGCCAAGTTCGATCCCGCCCTGCACCTCGTGGCCACCACCCGGGCTTGGCCTGCACCGGGCGTGCGCTGGTACATCTACCGCATCGCCGACAGCCCCCTCGTGACGCCCCTGCGTCACACGCCGGTCGTGGTGGCGGGGATCGCCGGGCGTACCGCGTGGCTCCAGGCGAACGTGAACTGGTGGCTCAACCCGACCGCGTGGGACGTACCTCTGGCGAGCGACGGGCCGGCGGCGTGGCCGCACGTCAGCGCCGCCGACAAGGCCTATCGCTCGGCGTTGTTGCCCCGCGTCACGATCACTCACGTGCGCTCGACCTCGCAATCGATCAGCTTTCGCGTGTCGCGCGTCGGCGTGCCGGTGTTGGTGAAGGTCTCCTACTACCCGCGCTGGCACGCGAGCGGCGCGGCGGGACCCTATCGGGTGAGTCCCAACCTCATGGTGGTCATCCCGAGCGCCACTACGGTGTCGCTCACCTACGGCGCGAGTGCGGCGGTGGCCGTGGGTGACGCGCTCACCGGGGTGACGGCGCTGGTCGGACTGGGTGTCGCCGGTGTGGCCCTGCGGAGGCGCCGTCGGGTGCGCCAGTAGGATTGGCCGTCATGGACACTTCGCTGATCTTCAAGGCCTACGACGTTCGCGGCACCTACCCCGACCAGCTCAACGAGGACGTCGCGCGGGCCACCGGATCGGCCTTCGCCACCTTCGTGGGCGCGCCCTCGGTGGTGGTGGCGCGCGACATGCGTCCCTCGGGACCGGCCCTGGTGGCCGCCTTCGCCGAGGGGGTGCGCCGCGTGGGGGTCGAAGTGGTCGACATCGGCCTGGCCTCAACGGACCTGCTCTACTTCGCCTCGGGCCACCTGAACTCACCGGGTGCGATGTTCACCGCGTCGCACAATCCGGCCCAGTACAACGGCATCAAGATGTGCCTCGCCGCGGCCAAGCCGATCGGCCTGGAGACCGGCCTGGCCGACATCGAGCGCATGACCAATGAGTTCCTGGCGTCGCCGGCGACCGGTGACCTCGCGCCGCTGAGCGAGCGCAACGTGATCGACGCGTGGGTGGCACACGTGCACTCCTTCATCGATACCTCGCGGCTTCGTCCGCTCAAGATCGTCGCCGACACGGCCAACGGGATGGGTGGCTACGTCGCGCCGTTGATCTTCGCGGGTCTGCCCTTTGACGTCGAGATCCTCTACCCCGAACTCGACGGGACCTTCCCCAACCACCCCGCCGATCCCCTCAACCCCGCCAACATCGTCGACCTGCAACGTCGTGTCCTCGAGGTGGGCGCCGACATCGGTCTCGCCTTCGACGGTGACGCGGACCGGGTCTTCTTGATCGACGAGAGGGCCCAGGGGATCAGCGGGTCGACGACCACCGCCATGGTGGCGGCCAGTCTGCTCGATAAGAACCCGGGGGCGACGATCCTCTACAACGTCATCTGTTCCAAGTCGGTGGCCGAGGTGATCGCCGAGCACGGCGGCGTGGGCGTGCGCACGCGTGTCGGGCACAGCTTCATCAAGCAGACGATGGCCGAGACCAACGCCGTCTTCGGTGGCGAGCACTCGGGCCACTACTACTACCGCGACAACTATCGCGCCGATTCAGGGATCATCACGGCCCTGGTGGTGCTGGAGCTGCTCAGTAATTTCGACGGATCGCTCTCGCAGCTGGTGAGGCCCTTCGTGCGCTACGCGGTGTCGGGCGAGATCAACACCGAGGTCAATGATCCCCACGCCACCATCGCGGCCATCACCGCGCGCGTGCGCGCCGACGGCGCCGACGTCGACGAGCTCGACGGGCTCACCGCCGACTACGGCGACTGGTGGTTCAACCTG
>JAJZFO010000004.1 GCA_021805305.1 Actinomycetes bacterium
AAGCGCGCCACGCGCGCCGCGACATCGAACAGGACCTGCGCGACCTGATCGAGATCATCTCCAACGCCAAGCAGATGCCGTTGTCGGCGTCGGCGCTGATCCCCCGCGACGAGGTGCTGGCCCTGCTCGACCAGGCCGTGCACAACGTGCCCGACGAGATCCGCGAGGCGCGATGGGCCCTGCGCGACCGCGAGGCCCTCATGGAGGCCGAGCAGATCAAGGCCATGCAGTTGATGGATCAAGTTCGCGCCGAGGCCGCGCGCATGGTGGACAAGACCGAGATCGTGCGCCAGTCGCACCTGCGCGCCGATCAGATCATCGCCGACGCCCAGACCAAGGCGCGTCAGCTCATCAACCAGTCCGAGGACTTCATTGACGGCAAGTTGGCCGGCTTTGAGATCGTGCTCGAGCGACTCCTCAAGACGACCCACTCGGGCCGCGAGCGTCTGAGCTCCCAGAGCCTGCCCAGCGCCCTGCTCGAGACGCCCGCGGCGGTGGAGGACTACGCCGCGAGTGCGACGGGCGAGGCCACGGGGGACTTCTTCTTCGACCAGGACGCCAACTAGGGATGGACCCCTCCTACCTCGTTCCCGTGGCGCAACTGATGCGCGACGTGCCCTCGAGTAACGAGGTGGTGTTCTCCGCGCCCTTTGACGCCGACCACGAGTTCGCCCCGCGCGGACGCGCCGAGACCGACGTCGAACCCGACGCCCCCGTCGACGTGGCCGTTCTGTTGCAGAGCTTCAGCGGCGGGCTACGCGTGAAGGGGCGCGTCGCGGCCCCGTGGTTCGGCGTGTGTCGACGCTGTTCGGAGGCCGTGCACGGCCGGGTGGACGTCGCGGTCGACGAGCGCTTCGTGGACCACCGCGAGCCCGGCGACGACGAGGCCTACTTGATCGAGAACGACGTGGCGGATCTGGCGCCCCTGGTGCACGACGCGATCCTGCTGGAACTTCCCCTGGCGCCGCTGTGCCGCGAGGACTGCCGGGGACTGTGCCCGTACTGTGGAATCGACCGCAATGAGGCCAGTTGCGACTGCACGGCGCCGGTCGACCCGCGCTGGGCTACACTGGACGGACTTAGATTGGCGGATGAGACGTCCGCCGAATCCAACGAAGCGTGACGGGTACTCCCGTTCTGGTGAAAGAGAAGATCGATGGCAGTCCCCAAGCGCAAGACCAGTAAGGCCAAGACCCGTAGCCGCCGTGCGGCGAACTGGAAGTTGGCGCGCCCCTCGCGTAGCGTCTGCCCCCAGTGCGCGACCTCGAAGCTGCCTCACATCGTGTGTCCGACCTGTGGTTGGTACAAGGGACGCGTCGCGGTAGAGGTCAAGTAAGTTGACGCTGCCCATCGCCCTGGACGCGATGGGTGGTGACTTCGCTCCCGAGGAGATCATCAAGGGCGCTCGCCGTGCCGTGGATGAATTGGGGTTGAGCGTCACCCTCGTCGGCGTGCCCGAACGCATGGGCGACCCCCTCGGACTCGAGGTCGTCGCCTGTAGTGAAGTCATCGAGATGGACGACGAGCCGGGTTCCTCGGTACGTCGCAAGAAGGACGCCTCGCTGGTGCGCGCCGCCGAGCTCGTGCGCGACGGTCGGGCGTCGGCCTTCGTCTCGGCGGGCAACACCGGCGCCACCATGGCCTCGGCCCTGTTGCGCCTGGGTCGCCTGCCCGGCGTGTTGCGTCCCTGTATCGCCACGCCCATCCCCAATCCGGGACGCGCCCCGAGCACCATGGTCGACGCCGGAGCCAATGCCGACTCCTCACCCGAGATGCTCGTGCAGTTCGCCAAGCTCGGTGCGGCCTTCGCCGCAGCGCGCTTCGACATCGCCGCGCCCAGCGTGGGCCTGCTCTCCATTGGCGAGGAATCCACCAAGGGCTCCACGTTGGTCAAGGCGGCCCACCAACTGTTGGCGCAGGACCCTGGCGTCAAGTTCTTCGGCAACGTCGAGGGTCGCGACCTCATTCCCTCGCCGGTCGACGTGATCGTGACCGACGGCTTCACCGGCAACGTGGCGCTCAAGACCCTCGAAGGGGCGCTCAAGTTCGTGTTCTCCACCATGCTCGAGACTTTCGACACCAATGACGAGACCCGCGCGGCGGGCGCGACGCTCGGGCCGTACCTGTTGCCGCTGGTCAACACGCTCACCCCCGACTACCAGGGTGGGGCGATGCTGTTGGGCCTCAACGGCATCTGCGTGATCAGCCACGGAGCCTCCAACGCCACGGCGATCATGAACGCGGTGCGCGTGGCGGCCGAAATGGACGCGGCCGGCGTGGTGCAGAAGATGCGCACCGCTATTCGACCTGATCAAGACCTATAGTCGCCCCGGGACGCGCGTCGGATGAGTACTCTGGTCTCGTCCGATATAAGGAGTAGGCATGACCTCAGACGTGGACGGTACCTCGTCACTGGACCGGGCGGCGATCCTCGCCCTCGTGAGTGATCAGCTCGCGCAAATCCTCGAAATCAGCCCCGCCGACATCGACGAGGACATCCCCTTTGACGTCATGGGGGCCGACTCGCTGGCCCTGATCGAACTGGTCGAAGCACTCGAGGAGTCGCTCTCCACCCGCGTCGCGGGATTCCACATCGACGACGAGGACCTCGAGGGTCTGGGCTCGGTGCGCGACGCCGTGGATTACGTCGTCACCAAACTGCAACTGGCCTAGCGAGGTTCGTCGGAGTTGCCTGACGTCGCCGCTCTCGCCCTGCAACTCGGTCTCGCACCGGGGTCGAGCGCGCTGCGTCAGGCCTTGACCCATTCGAGCTACGCGGCCGAACACGACGCCGCGTCCAACGAGCGACTCGAGTTCCTCGGCGACGCGGTGGTGAACCTGGCGGTCGCCGACTACATCGTCGGGCGCTACCCCCTGGTCAACGAGGGAACGGCGTCGGTGGTGCGCAGCCGGGTCGTCAATGAGGACTCCCTCGCCGCGGTGGCGCGCGACCTCGCACTGGGTGACCTGCTGCTGCTCGGTCGCGGTGTCCTCAAGGAGCGAGGGCAGGAGCGGTCCTCGCTGCTCGCCGACGCGTTCGAGGCGGTGGTGGCGGCGGTCTATCTCGAATCGGGCTACGACGCCGCGCGTGACGTGGTCGTGCAGCACCTGGAACCGGCGATCGTGGCGGCCAGCAACGACGACACGCTCGACCCCAAGACCCGACTGCGGCGCTGGGCCGAGGGCCAGGGACTGGGTGCGCCGCACTACGAGGTCGTGGCCAGCGGCCCGTCGCACGACACGACCTTCGAGGCCACGGTGAGCGTGGGCGCACTGGTCGTGCGGGCGAGTGGAACCTCGAAGAAACGAGCCGAGGCCAACGCCGCGGCGCTCGCCTGGGAGGAGATGAGCGATGCCTGAACTGCCCGAGGTCGAGACCGTGCGCAGTGTCCTCGCTCGCGAGGTGGTGGGCAGGAAGGTCAAACTGGTGCACGTCACCGACGGTCGCGCGGTTCGTCGCCACAAGACCGCCAAGGAGTTCCGCGACGAGCTCGAGGGGCGCACCATCAAATCGGTCGAACGCCTGGGCAAGAACATCGTGATCGAGCTCGACAACGCCCACCACCTGGTCGTGCACCTGGGGATGACCGGACAGGTTTTGCGCGCCAGGAACGCCAAGGAAGCCAAACCCAAGCACACCCACGTGGTGATCGCCTTCACCACGGGCGACGAACTTCGCTACGTGGACCAGCGCACCTTCGGCGAGCTCTTCGTCTCGACGCCCCCGGGCGAGGACGAGGTGGTCGAGATCTCGAAGTACGCGCGGCTCTCCATCGGCGGCGACGGGCTGGGCATCCGACGCCAGGTGCCTGAACTGGCCCACCTGGGCATCGATCCCTTCGAGGACCAAGTCGGGTGGGACCGCTTCGCCGCGATCCTGCGATCCCGCACCCTGGCCCTCAAGACCCTGCTCACTGATCAAGACGTCGTGGCGGGCATCGGCAACATCTACGCCGACGAGATCCTCTTCAGCGCCGGTCTGATGTACGACCGCGTGTCCGAGTCGCTCTCGGCGATCGAGATCAGACGGCTGCACCGCACCATCACCGAGGTCCTGATCGAGGCCATCAAACAGGGCGGCACGACGCTCGACGACGAGATGTTCATCGACCCCGACGGTCAACCGGGCTCGTTCCAGAACTCGCTGCAGGTCCACACGCGCGAGGGACTACCGTGCTACCAGTGCCGCACTCCGGTGTCCAAGGTCACCTTCCACCAGCGCGCCACCTACTTCTGCGCCAAGTGCCAAGGGTGATCCGTCGCGAGCGCCGCGTGCACCGTGGCGACCCGGGAAGGTTGCTAGCGTCTACCCGTGTTTCTTAAGCGATTGACCATGAAGGGCTTCAAGTCCTTCGCCGACCAGACGATCCTCGAATTCGAACCTGGCGTGACCGCGGTGGTCGGACCCAACGGCTCGGGCAAGTCGAACGTCGTGGACGCGGTCACCTGGGTGCTGGGCGCGCAGAGCACGCGCGCGCTCCGCAGCGCGAAGATGGACGACGTCATCTTCGCCGGCACCGCCCACCGGGCCGCCCTGGGCCGCGCCGAGGTCGCACTCACCCTCGATAATTCATCGGGCAAACTGGGCATCGAGGGCGCGGAGGTGACGATCTCGCGCACCCTGTTTCGCAACGGCGACTCCGAGTACGCCATCAACGCCACCACCTGTCGGCTCCTCGACGTCCAAGAGCTCCTGAGCGACTCGGGCGTCGGACGTCAACAGCACATGATCATCGGGCAAGGTCAGCTCGATTCGATCCTCAATTCCTCCTCGGAGAACCGGCGCGCGGTGATCGAGGAGGCGGCCGGGGTGCTCAAGCACCGTCGCCGCAAGGAGCGCGCCGAACGACGACTCGCGGCGACCCAGGAGAACCTCGAGCGCCTCGGCGACCTGGTGCGT
>JAJZFO010000153.1 GCA_021805305.1 Actinomycetes bacterium
GTCCAGGTGGGCGGAATAGTTCTCGATGCCGGCGCAGATGCCCGTCTGCTCGAGCATCTCGAGGTCGTGTTCGGTGCGAGATCGCAGGCGCTGGGCCTCCAGCAGCTTGCCGTCGCGCTCGAACGCCGCGAGTTGGTGGCCGAGTTCTTCCTCGATGCCTCGACACGCCCGCTGGAGGGTCTCGGAACTCGTGGCGTAGTGCGACGCGGCGAACAGGGTGACGTCGTCGACCGTGCCGCGGCTCTCCTGGGTCACCGGGTTGAAGAAGGAGATCTCCTCGATCTCGTCGCCGAAGAACGACACGCGCACCGCTTCGTTGGAGTAGGCGGGCTGCAGCTCGAGGGTGTCACCCTTGAGGCGGAACGAACCGCGGTCCACCACGAGGTCGTTGCGGTCGTACTGCATCTCCACCAAGCGACGAAGGAGGGCCCGCTGATCGTGCACGGCCCCCACCTCGAGACGCAACATTCGCTCGCGGTACTCCAGGGGCGAGCCCAGTCCGTAGATGCACGACACCGAGGCGACGACGATGGTATCGCGGTGCGTCAGGAGCGATGACGTGGCCGAGTGACGGAGTCGGTCGATCTCTTCGTTGACCGCACTGTCCTTTTCGATGAAGGTGTCGGTGCGCGGAATATACGCCTCGGGCTGGTAGTAGTCGTAGTACGAGACGAAGAACTCGACACGATTGGACGGCAGCATTTCCTTCAGTTCCGAGGCCAGCTGCGCCGCTAACGACTTGTTGGGTTCCAGGATGAGGGTGGGGCGTTGGACGCGCTCGACCAACCAGGCGATGGTCGCCGTCTTACCACTGCCGGTGATGCCCTCGAGGGTTTGGTAGCGCAGGCCGTCGCGCACGCCCCGGGCGAGGGTGTCGATCGCCGTGGGCTGGTCCCCCGAAGGGCGAAAGGGCGACTCGACGACGAACTCAGTGGCCACGTAGACCCCGCTCTCGTAGGAGTTCGTCGATACGCTGTTCGAGCGCGGGACGATCCGCGTCGTTCCAGATCACCTCGTCGGAGATCGCCGCGCGTTCCTCGTTGCTCATCTGGTGCGCGATGCGCGCGCGGGCGTCGTCGTCGCTCATGGCGCGCTGGTTCACCAGACGGTGCGCGGCGACCTCGGGACTCACCAGCACCGACCAGACCTCGTCGAGGGCGAGCTCGTGTCGGTGCTCGGCGCGCAGCAGGGGGATGGCCACGAATGCCGCGAGTCCGGTCGCGTCCTCCAGGGCCGCGCGCAGGGCGCGACCCACCGCCGGGTGGGTGATCGCGTTGAGGCGGGCCAGGGCCGTGTCGTCGTGGAAGACCACCGCGGCGAGGAAGCCGCGGTCCAAGCCTCCGTCGGGGCCCAGGATCGCGGACCCGAAGGCGTCGACCAGGGTGTGGAGCAGCGGGCTCCCCGCGTACACCAGGTCGTGATAGACCAGGTCGGCGTCCACGGTCACGAACCCGAGCGCGCCGAGGTACTCCAGCACCGTGGACTTGCCCGCTCCGATGCCACCGGCGAGAGCGATTCTTTTCACCCGTACACGGTACCGAGTGGCCTGTGACATCGAAGCGGCGACGCCACGGGGGACGAAAAAAAACCCGCCGGGACCAGGGGTCCCGGCGGGTTTTGCGATGTCGCGACGATTAGTCGTTCGCCTCGGTCGTGTCCGCCACCTCATCGCCGGCGTCGGGCGACTTGGCGACCGTCTCGCTGGCGTACTCGGCCCACGCGGCCTGCGCTTCGGTCTCGGGGGTGAACTCGCCGTACTCGAAGCCACCGATGTAATTGCCCTCGGTGTCGTAGGCGTGGCTCCCGAAGGCCTCACGGTACTCCTCGGAGACCTCGCCACCCTCGGCGGCCTGCTTGATGGAGAGCGAGATGCGACGACGCGCGGTGTCGAGCTCGATGATCTTGACCCAGAGCTCCTCGCCCGCGGTTACGACCTGGTCCGGTGACTCCACGTGGTGCGCCGCCATCTCCGAGATGTGGACGAGACCCTCGATGCCGTCACCGACCTGTACGAAGGCGCCGAAGGGCACCAGCTTGGTGACGCGACCGTAGACCAACTGATCGACGGCGTGCGAATCGGCGAAGACCTGCCACGGATCGGATTGGGTCGCCTTGAGCGACAGCGAGATCCGCTCCTTGGAGAAGTCGACGTCGAGGACTTCCACGTCGACTTCGTCACCCACCGCGACGACCTGGCTGGGGTGATCGATGTGCTTCCAGCTGAGCTCCGAGACGTGGATGAGGCCGTCCATGCCCCCCAAGTCGACGAAGGCGCCGAAGTTGACCACGGAGGAAATGACGCCGTGTCGGCGCTCACCGGGCTTGAGGTTGTTGAGGAAGTCGCCGCGCTGCTCCTTCTGGGTCTCTTCGAGCCAGGCGCGTCGCGACAGGACCACGTTGTTGCGGTTGCGGTCGAGCTCGATGATCTTCGCCTCGACGGTCTTACCGATGTAGGGCTGCAGCTCGCGCACGCGGCGCAGCTCGACCAACGACGCGGGCAAGAAGCCTCGCAGGCCGATGTCGACGATGAGGCCACCCTTGACCACTTCGATCACGACACCCTTGACCATCTCGTCGCGGTTCTTCAACTCTTCGATGGTGGCCCAGGCCTTCTCGTACTGCGCGCGCTTCTTGGACAGGACCAGGCGACCCTCCTTGTCTTCCTTCTGCAGGACCAGGCATTCGACCTTCTCGCCGAGGGAGACGATCTCCGACGGGTCGACGTCGTTGCGGATCGAGAGTTCGCGAGCGGGAATCACGCCCTCGGACTTAAAACCGATGTCCAGGAGGACTTCGTCGTGATCGATCTTGACGACGGTACCGACGACCAAGTCACCGTCCTCGAACTCGAGGACTGAATTGCCGACCAACTCGGTGAGGTCGGTACCTACCATGTTGTCTTCGGTGATCACGCGGGGGATGTAATTTCCCTCCGCGTCGAAGGTCCCCATCTGGACTGAGGAGAGGAGGCTGGTGCCGTCCGACATACGTACTTCTTTCACGCGACCACACCGGGGCCAACTAGGGGATCAGGGCGGGGTTTCCGGTGTAAACCCAGGTTTCCACTGTATCAGGCGCTCATTAACCCTTCGCCGCAGCCCAAGAATCGCCCCACTGGAGCGACACCTCCAGGGGCACACTCAAGTGGGCCCCGTGGGTGAGGGCGTCCACGATGACCGAGTGGACGCGCGCCTGTTCCTCGAGCGGCGCCTCGACGAGGACTTCGTCGTGTACCTGCAGGACCAGTCGGGCCTCGAGGTGTTCCTCGGTGAGTCGATGGTCGAGTCGCACGAGGGCCGATTTGAAGATGTCGGCGGCGAGACCCTGGATGCCCGCGTTCATCGCCTGACGTTCCGCCGCCGCCCGCTGGGGTCCGACGGCGGTGGCGAGGTCGGGGAAGGGGCGGATCCGGCCGAACTCGGTGCGCGAGTAGCCCTGGGAGCGGACCTCCTTGATGGTGTCCTCCATGTAGTGACGCAGGGTGGGAAAGCCGGCGAAGTACTTCTCCATCACCTCCTTGGCGGCGCCGACGGACACCCCGAGTCGCTGGGAGAGCCCGAAGGCCTCCATCCCGTACGCCAAGCCGTAAGAAACGGCCTTGGCCTGTTCGCGTTGCTCGTGGGTGACCTGGTCGGGCGCGACGGCGAAGACCGACGCGGCGATCGTGCGGTGGACGTCCTCGTGACTCTCGAAGGCGGCCAATAACCCGGAATCTTGGGACAGGTGGGCCAGGATCCTCAACTCGATCTGGTTGTAGTCCGCCACCGCGAGGGTCCAGCCCGCACTCGGCACGAAGGCGTAGCGCAGACGACGACCCTCCGGGGTGCGCACGGGGATGTTGTGGAGATTCGGATTCTCCGAACTCAACCGGCCGGTACGGGCCACCGTCTGGTGAAAGAGGGCGTGAATCCTCCCGTCGGCGCCCACCGCGTCGATCAGGGGCGCGCCGTAGGTGCTGCGCAACTTTTCGACCTCTCGGTACCGCAACACGAGCGGGACGATCGCGTGTTGGTCGGCGATCGCCTCCAACGTGGTGGCGTCGGTGGAGAAGCCCGTCTTGATCTTCTTACCGGGGGTGAGGCCGAGCTCCGTGAATAAGACGCCCTGGAGTTGTTGGGGTGAGTTGACCTTGAAGGGGTGGCCCGCCACCTGCTGAATTTCGGCGTCGAGGCGCTCGGCCTCGCGGGTGAACTCCGCGGCGATGGTGCGCAGCATGCCGACGTCCACGCGCACGCCCCTCGCCTCCATGCGACCCAGCACCGCGACCAGCGGGAGTTCGATGGTGCGATAGACCCGGTTGAGCTCCCAGCGATCGATCTCGTCGCGCAGCACGCCTCGCGCGCGGGCCACCACGTCGACCTCGCGGATCAGGGCGTCACGGTCGGCGCCCTCGTCGAACAGTGACGGCGTCGCGGTCGTGATCTCCTCACCCAAGAATCGTCGGGCGACGTCGACGAGATCGTAGCGACCGCTGATCGCGTCCACCAAGAACGCCATGATGGCGGTATCGTCGACGGGCTCGGTGAGCGTGATGTCGCGCTCGAAGGCGCTGCGGTAGATCTCCTTGACGTCGTGACCGACCAGTCGCCGCTCGCCGACCAGGTCGAGGAAGACGTTGACTTCGTCGACCGCGACGCGACCGCGCTCCTCGTCGAGAACCGCGATGAGGGCGCCACGACGCAGGACGACGAGTTCGCGCGCCTCCGCGAGCACCTCGCTCAGGGGGCTGCGGCGGTGGCGGCGCGCGACGGGGGCGGGGGCCGGATCACTCGCGGGGGCGCTCGTCACCCCCCCGGGCTCGCCCAGGAGGCCCTCGCCCATCAATTTCTCGAATCGAGTGCGCATCGAGGACATC